>JAYPUG010000027.1:0-12057 GCA_038133965.1 Rhodospirillaceae bacterium
CCTACGTCTACAGCTACGGCCATCGAAACCCGCAGGGCATGGCCGTGCATCCGACACGCGGCGAAGTCTGGGCGCACGAGCACGGCCCCAAGGGTGGCGACGAGATCAACCTGCTCAAACCTGGCGGGAACTATGGCTGGCCCGTGGTGACGTTCGGTGTGAGCTATGCCGGGTTCAAGATCGGCGAGGGAACATTCAAGCCGGGCATGGAGCCGCCGCTCCACCAGTGGACACCCTCGATCGCGCCGTCGGGCATGTCGTTCTACACCGGTGATGCTTTCCCGGAATGGAAGGGGAACCTGTTCTTCGGCTCGCTTAAGTTTCGCTATCTCGCGCGCCTCGAGACGGACAATCTGCGGATCGTTTCCGAAGAGCGGCTTGCAGAGGGCGCGTTCGGCCGTATCCGCGACGTGCGCCAGGGGCCTGACGGGTTGATCTACCTGCTGACCGACGATCCCAACGGAAAGCTGGTTCGCCTGCAGCCCGCGGCACGCCCTTGACCTTCCAGTAACTGGAAGGATTACCTGTACCCTGTCGAGTCCCCGCAACAGGAGTGCAGGCGTGAACATCAGCGATGCGTCGGAGCGATCCGGCCTGCCGACCAAGACGATCCGCTATTACGAGGACATCGGCCTCGTGACGCCGGCGCGCCGGCAGGAAAACGGCTATCGCGACTATGCCGAGCGCGACGTGCATATGCTGCGGTTTCTGGCGCGGGCGCGCGGCCTGGGGTTCTCCGTCGCCGATTGCCGGGCGCTGGTTGCGCTCTACGCGGATCGGGGCCGCAGAAGCGCGGACGTGAAAGATATCGCGCTCAAGCGTGTTGCCGATATCGACGCCAAGATCGAGGAATTGCGCACCATGCGCGCGACGCTGGTCGATCTGTCCGAGCGCTGCCACGGAGACGACAGGCCTGACTGTCCGATCCTCGACGATTTCGCCGATGCCGGGCGCGCGCTTCCATGAACGATGCAGCGACTGCCAAGGATCTCGTCTGCGGTATGGATGTGGACCCGGCATCCACACCGCACCATCACGTTCATTCGGGCGAGACCTACTATTTCTGTGGCGCTCGCTGTCGCGAGCGGTTCACCGAGGATCCGGAACGCGGGATCTCCGGCGCGGCGCGCGCGGCGGCTGAAGCCGCCGCACCGGCCGATGCCACCTATACCTGTCCCATGCATCCCGAGGTCGTTCAGGTGGGCCCCGGATCGTGCCCGAGCTGCGGCATGGCGTTGGAGCCGATGCTGGTCACGCGCGAAGCACCGCCCAACGAAGAACTGATCGACATGACGCGGCGTTTGCGGATCGGAGCGGTGTTTGCGGTGCCCCTTCTGTTCATGGCCATGGGTGACATGCTGCCGGGCCTTTCGTTCGAGATGCTTCTGGGGGCAGGCTTTGGCTGGACGCAGTTCCTGCTGGCGACGCCGGTCGTTCTCTGGGCCGGCTGGCCCTTCTTCGTGCGCGGGTGGCAGTCGATCGGAAACCGCAGTCCCAATATGTTTACCCTGATCGCGCTCGGAACCGGGGCGGCCTATGCGTTCAGCGTGGTGGCCGTTGCCGCGCCGGACATCATTCCCGATGCGTTTCGCGGCCACGGCGGCGCGACGGCCCTGTACTTCGAATCCGCAGGGGTCATCGTCGTGCTGGTCCTGCTCGGACAGGTGCTCGAGTTGCGGGCCCGCGAGCGGACCGGCGACGCGCTGCGTGGTTTGCTGGACCTCGCACCCGGAACGGCTATCCGAATCGGTGACGATGGCCGCGACAATGAGGTCGAACTCGATGCGGTCGAGGCCGGGGACCGGTTGCGCGTGCGGCCCGGCGACCGCGTTCCCGTCGATGGCGGCGTCCTCGACGGGGACGGGGCGGTGGATGAATCGATGGTGACGGGCGAGCCGCTCCCGGTGACGAAACGCGAGGGCGATACGGTCATCGGGGGAACCGTCAACACGGCCGGAAGCTTCGTCATGCGGGCCGACAGGGTGGGGGCAGATACCACGCTCTCGCGGATCGTGCAGATGGTGTCAGAGGCACAGCGCTCGCGGGCACCCATCCAGCAGCTTGCAGACCGTGTCGCGGAGTGGTTCGTGCCGGCCGTGGTGGCTGTCGCGGTTTCGGCCTTCGCCATCTGGGCTGTCTGGGGACCGCCGCCGGCACTGGGATTCGCCGTCGTCGCCGCCGTGTCCGTTCTGATCATCGCGTGCCCGTGCGCCCTGGGCCTGGCCACACCCATGTCGGTGATGGTGGCGACCGGCCGCGGCGCGGGTGCGGGGGTCCTCGTCCGCAAAGCGGCTGCACTGGAGGCGCTGGCGAAGGCCGATGTCCTGGTCGTGGACAAGACGGGAACCCTGACCGAGGGACGTCCCGCTGTCACCGCGGTCGAACCTGTCGGGGACCATGACGGGGACACGGTCCTGTGTCTGGCAGCATCGCTCGAACGCGGCAGCGAGCACCCGCTCGCGCGTGCGATCGTCGAGCGGGCGGAAGACACGGGACTTGTGCTGACCGAATCGTCGGATTTCGAGTCCCGAACCGGGATGGGGGTGACGGGCACGGTCGGCGGGCGCGCTGTTGCACTGGGGAATGCGGCGCTCATGGCCGCGCTGGATGTGTCGACTGCCGACCTGGATGCGGCTGCGGGAAGACACAGCGCAACAGGCGCGACTTCGGTGTTCGTCGCCATCGACGGGTCGCCGGCAGGACTGCTCGCCATCGCCGACCCCATCAAGGAGAACACACCGGCGGCACTCGCGGCGCTGCGCGATGCGGGCCTCACGATCGTCATGGCAACGGGCGACAATGTCGTGACCGCGCGGGCCGTGGCCGGCACGCTGGGGATCGACGAGGTGATCGCAGGGGTCCTGCCCGAGGACAAGGAGGCGATTGTCCGCCGCTACCAGGGCGAGGGACGGCGTGTCGCGATGGCGGGGGATGGCGTGAACGATGCGCCGGCGCTGGCGCGCGCCGATGTGGGAATCGCCATGGCGACGGGCACGGGCGTGGCTATCGAAAGCGCGGGTATCACCCTGGTGAAGGGAGATCTCATGGCACTGGTTCGTGCGCGAAACCTGGCAGCGGCAACGATGCGCAACATCCGGCAGAACCTGTTCTTCGCCTTTGTCTATAACGCCGCCGGCGTGCCGCTGGCCGCGGGCGTTCTGTTCCCCGTCCTGGGGCTTCTGCTCAGCCCGATGATTGCGGCGGCGGCGATGAGCCTGTCGTCGGTCTCGGTGATTGCGAACGCGCTGCGGCTTCGGTCCGTCCGTCTCTAGGGTCACGCATCGAAGCCAGGGGTTCGGCGCGCACAGAGCGGATCAGCCGTCTGCCAGTGCGGCACGAAGAGCCGGATAGCGGGCAAGGATGCCCGCGGTTTCGGCCATCGATTCCGAATCGTTGAAGGCGGGAACACCGGCGGCTTCCATCGTGCGGAACCAGTCTTCCCGGTGTTCCAGTGTTCCCATCATCGAATGGAAGCAGGGTATGTCGGCCTTTGCCGCCAGTCCGGAGAGGGTCTCGATGACCGGCCCCGCATCCACCATGAACGGCACGACATGGATCATGAGCACCGCGTCATAGGCGTCGCGGGCATGTGCCAGCATCGCCTCGAAAGCGGGCCCGAAGCGGTCCTCGCGGGCATCGGCCACAAGGTCGATCGGGTTCGCGACGGCCGCTTCGCCGGGCAACAACCCTTTCAGCGCCGCGGCATAGGCCTGGGGCAGCGGCGGCAGCGCAAGCCCCTCCGCGAGCGCCTGGTCGGTGGTGACGACACCCGGTCCGCCCGAGTTCGAGAACAGCAGGATACGGGGGCCGATCCCCTTCGGATGCAGGCCGAAGCCCTTCGCCGCCAGCAGGAGCCGGCGGAGCGAGCGCACACGGATGACGCCGCAGTCGGCAAGGAACGCATCTGCCTCGGCCTCGCCCATCGCCGTGCCGCCCGTGTGGTTGAGAACCGCGGCTGCACCTTCCCGGGTCCGGCCGCCGACCAGCGCGACGACCGGTTTGCGCGCCGCGACCCGGCGTGCCGCCTCGCGAAAGCGGGCGGTATCGGCGATGGATTCGATATAGAGCAGGACGCAGGTGCAGGAATCCTGGCTTCCGAGAAAGTCGAGATAGTCCGCCACTTCCAGGTGGATCGCGTTGCCGACGGAGACGACGGTGCTGACGGGGAGCCGGTCCTGGTTGGCCTTGGCGATGACCTCCTCAGTGATCGCCCCCGATTGCGATATTACGGCGATGCCGCCGCCCGGGGGCAGGTCACGCAGGAAAGTCGCCGCAAAGGGTGCATCGTCGGCCAGGTGGATGCAGCCGGCGCAATTGGGGCCGAAGATGGTGATGCCGGCGGCATCGGCCTTTCGCGCGAGTTCGGCTTCGCGGGCCATGCCGTCGTCGCCTGCTTCGCGGAAGCCACCCGGCAGGATCATCAGGTTGCGGTGTCCCGTCGCGGCGGCCCCATCGACGATGTCGAGGATCAGGTCGGGGCGGATGACGACCACGGCAAGGTCCGCGGGAGAGTCGAGCTCGCGCAGCGATGTGGCAGCGGGCAGTCCCAGGATTTCGCCGCCCTTCGGGTTGACGGGCACGATGCGGCCCGGGAACCCGGAGCTGATGAGGTTGCGGAGAACGGCGCCGCCGGAACTTGTCAGCCGTTCGCCGGCCCCCACGACTGCGACGCTCTCTGGCTGGAAGAACGGTCGGCAGTCTCGAGTCTCGCCCATGGCATGTCTCCGGGGTTCGAACGGATCAGAAGACGTAGAATGTGCCGTTGCGCACACACAGCGGCCAGTGCCCGGCTTCGAACAGGCGAAACTTGGCTGCGAAGGGGTGCCCGTTGGCGACATTCGCTGCGGCCTCGACCGCGGCCTGGTATGCGGCCATGGTCGCCGCGCCCGCAGCGGACCGGGTCAGGCCCTGGTCCGCCACTCCGCCGCGCGATGCGGCAACGGCAGCGGCGCCGTGCACCACGTCCGAGACCTTGTCGGAAAGATCGGTCAGTGCGCGCGTCAGTTCCAGTTCGCCCAGCGCGTCCTCGGCACGCGCGAGGAGCGACTTTCGCCGTTCGTCTTCGGCGTGCCACCATCGCTCGTCCCAGTCGGTCTGCTTGATGCAGGCCTCGGCATCCTGCCAGGTCGAGACTTCGGCGATGTCGAGCGGACTGAGGCCCAGCGGCGCGACATAGGCGTCGAGATCCGCGCGCTCGGCATCGCTCAGCGGCGAGCCGACCATGGAAAACCAGGACGCCGCGCGCACCCGACGGGGAAAATCCGCAAGTGCCGCGACGTCCGTCCCCATTCAGGCGTTCCCGCGATCCTCGCGCCACAGGCCCAGCTTCTGCTGGACCGGTCGGTCGGAGAAGCTGAACAGGACCGCGTCCTCGTTGGCGATATGCTTCTGCGGTACCCAGCAGGGCACGACGAAATGGTCGCGCTTGGACCACTCGAAGGTTTCGTCGCCGATGATCGACTTGCCCGAGCCTTCCACGACAGAGAAGACGGTGGCATCCGTCGAGCGGTAGGTCGAGGTCTCGAAACCCTTGGGCAGAAGCTGCATGAAGGTTCCGAGCGTGGGCATCGCGAAGTCGCCATTGTCGGGATTGACGAAGCGCAGCTTCAGCCCGTGGCAGGGGTCCCACTCCTCGTTGCGACGCAACTGTTCGAGGGCTTCGCGGGTCCGCGTGTAGGGATAGTTGAAGATCGGCGAGCTCGGTCCCTTCTGCTCGTGATCCACGGGCAGCAGTCCGGACCCGTAGCGCGCCAGCGAATCACCTATGGGTCGGTTCGTGGGGTGCTCCTTCTCCGGGTACATCTCGGCGAAGGTGGTGTCGAGCGTCTCGACCAGCGGCACGTCCAGCCCGTCGAGCCAGACCATGGGCCGGTCGCTTTCGTTGCCGTGATCGTGCCATGTCCAGGAGGGCGTGGTGACGAAGTCGCCCTCTTCCATGATCGTCTTTTCGCCGTCGACGGCGGTGTAGGCGCCCGAACCCTCGACGATGAAGCGCAGCGCCGCCTGGGTGTGCCGATGTGCTGGTGCGATTTCGCCCGGCATGATGAGCTGAAGGCCCGCGAACAGCGATGTCGTGACCCGGTAGCGCCCGCGCATGCCCGGGTTCTCAAGGATCAGGACGCGCCGTTCGGCCTGCTCCGCGGTGATCAGGTCGGCTGACTTCATGAGCGTGTCGCGGATGTCGTCGTAGTGCCAGATATAGGGGCGGCAATCCGACTTGGGTTCCTTGCGCGCGAAGGTGTGGAGCACCTCCCAAAGCGGTGCGAGGTTCTTCGGGTCGCAATCGTCTTCGTAGTAGGGCCGCAGGTCGGGGCGGACATCCGCTCTGATGGTCATCGTCTTCTTGCTCCTCGTTCGCGCGTCGATCAGGCGGCCTCGGCGACGTCGGGCAGCTTGAGCCCGAGTTCATCCTCGACCAGTTCGCGCGCACGTTTCACGTAGTCCTCTAGCATATCCTCATTCGTGCGCTTGATGCCCCATTTGCGGTAGATCTCGTTGTTTTTCGAACGCGGCCGCCCGAAGAACTTGGGCAGGATCGGGAAATAGCGGTCGATCGCATCCTGGACGGCCTTGCGGCCTTCCTCGGTCTCCAGCAGTTCGCGTGTGAAGTCTTCGCCGAACTGTGCGTGGAAACGCTCCTCCGGCATGGTCATGCGCGCGAGGTTGCGCAGCGGCAGGAACTTGCACTGCGCCAGGTCCTCGACCTGGAGGATCTCTGCGAGATCCGCGAGCAGCTTGATGACGCAGAACTCCTCCCATGTCTCCAGCGGGAACTCGAAGATCGACAGCGGTTTCTTCTCGCCCGGGACCATGCGGTCGGGGTCGATGCCGATTTCCTCGCCCAGTTCGCGGAACCGCACATGGTGCCCGTATTCCTCCATGGCGACGCGGCAGGTGAGCCACTTGGAATAGGGAGTGGGTGCGAGCGCGATGGCGGGCTCGTCGAACACCTGTGCGCCATACAGTTCGTTCACGGCGTGGCTGATGACGATTTTCTCGACCGCCGTGCGGAATTCCTCGGGCGCGCCCTGCAGGTCGCGTGCTGTCTCGACGGTGTCGCCGGGGCTGATGGTCATGGTCGGGCTCCCTGGTGATCAGACCTTGGGGTCGGTGTTAAACGTCTCGAGGTCGGTTCTGAGATCGGTGAAATGCGGAACGAAATCCTTCGCCGCCGCTTCCGTCAGGCCGGTGACATCCCAGTCCGTGGTTTCACGCGCCAACGTGGCGACCGGACGTGGCTGGGAAAACAGGAACACCTCGCGTCCTCGCACGCCGAAGATTTGGCCGGTGATCGATTGGCTCTCGCGTTGGCAGAGCCATGCGACGACCGTGGCGACGTGGTCGGGCGAGATCTTCAGCGCACGTTCCTTGTAGGCCGCCTGTTCGTCGTTGACAGGGACGATCATGTCCGTCACGCGCGTCGCGGCGAAGGGGGCGACCGCGTTGCAGGTGATTCCCGCGCGAGAGAGATCCATGGCCGCCACGCGAGTCAGGCCGAGCATTCCCGACTTGGCCGAGGCGTAGGCCGACTGGCCGAAATTGCCATAGAGGCCCGCTGACGACGTGATGTTGACGATCCGGCCCCATTCGTAGGGCGCACCGCTGCGTCCGGTCTTGGCCTGGTCGCGCATCAGCGGTGTTGCGGCGTTGACCAGGTACCAGGCGCCGCAGAGGTTGGTCTCGATCACCGCGCGGAAGTCGTCCGGGTCGGATTTGAAGATGAACCCGTCGCGCAGGATCGCGGCGTTGTTCACCAGTATGTCCAGGCCTCCGAACGTGTCGTTCGCGCATGCCACCGCCGCGGCCGCACCTGCCGGGCTGGCAATCGAATTGGTGAAGGCGGTGGCACCGTCCCCCAGCTCGGCAGCGGCGGATTCCGCGATCGACGGATCTGCGTCCTCTCCGCCTACGGCACCGCCCGTATCGGCGATCACCACCTGGGTGCCGCGCGCGTGCAGGGACTTGGCGATGGCGCGGCCGATGCCGCGTGCGCCGCCACTGACGAGTGCCACACGCCCCTCGAGCCGTCCGTCGTCGGTCTGATCGGTCATGATGTCTCCTCGAGCGCGGCTTTTTCGGCCTCGGTGTAGAACGCATCCGCGTGACAGTTCTCGTCGCGCACGCCTGTCGATTTCAGTTTCTCGACGCAGGTCTCGACCATGACGGGAGGTCCCGCGAGGTAGGCCTTGGCGCCATCGAGGTCATTGTGGTCCGCACCCAGGATATCGACGAGAAAGCCTGTCCGCCGATCCGTTTCGCCTGCCGGTTCCGAAAGGACGATCTCGAAGGTGAAGTTTTCGTGGGCGCCGGCCAACGCGCGGAAGTGATCTTCCAGATAGACATCGCGTTCGTCGCGCACGCCGAAATACATCCGGATGGGTTGAGCGGCACCGTTGGCGAGTGCCTGCTCGACGATTGCCTTCACGGGCGCCAGCCCCGAACCGCCGGCGAGTGCGAAGATCGGGCCGGTGTGCTTCTCTCGCAGGTAGGCAATGCCGTAGGGTCCTTCGACCCTGACCTTCTCGCCAACGGCCAGCTGTTCGCCCGCATACGCGCTGACCGCCCCGCCCGAGACATTGCGAATATGGAACTCGATCAAATCGCTGCCCGGCAGGCTCGCCATCGAGTAGTCGCGCGGCGGCTGGTCAGCGAAGCGCACGCGCGCGTACTGGCCGACGGTGTAGTCGAAGGGGCCACCCGCCTCGATCCGCAAGCGGATGCGCACGATGTCATGGGTGACGTGGTCGATCTCGGCGACGGTGCAGTCGAGCTTGCGCAGCGGATGTGAGACGACCTCGTCCTGTTCCAGCCAGGCGATTTCACAGTCGCTCCACGGCACTGCGCGACAGGCAAGGATCAGACCGGACTCCTTCTCGGCATCGCTGAGCGCATATTCGGAGTAGGGCGACATCTCGATATCGCCGGCATGCAGTCGCGACTTGCACGCACCGCAGTTTCCCGATTGGCAACCGTGCGGATAGGAAATACCGGCCGCCAGCGCGGCATTCAGCACCGTGTCGCCCGTCTCGACATCGAGCGGACTTTCGGCCTGACGGATCGTGACAGAGAACCCCATGAGCACCTCGTTGGAGGCCGAAAAATTAGTTGGCGAGACGAACTATTGTCAACGCGGACGGATTTGGAGCGCGCGCGCCATCAACGGCAGAAGTCCGGGCTGGATCGGGCCAGCGATGGTGTGATGATGGGTAGCTCGTCCGACCGCGCTCGGCCATCAATGCGAACTGCCACCTTCGAACAGGGCACGGAACTCCGGCGGTATATCCGAGGTTACCAGGCGCGCAGGATCGTCGGGATGGGTCGAGGCCCAGATGCGGACTTCGTGGCCCCGTACGGTGGTTTCGCCGGCGTTGGTGATCTCGTGGTTGACGACGAGGGTCTTGCGCCGCCACTCGCCGATATGGCTCGTCACCTCGATGGTATCGCCGAACCGGCTGGGCAGCAGGAACTCGGCATGCGCATCGACGATCGGCATCCCGACCGTGCCGTAGGTCTCGACCATGGTCTCGTATCCCATGCCGGCCCGGTCGAACAGGTGCCGCGTCGCATGGTCGAACCAGATGAAATAGTTGGGATAGAAGACGATGCGCGCGGGGTCGCAATGTCCCCACTCGATCGGAACCCGGATCGTGTTCGTCAGCATATTGCGCCGTTTCTCTGGGGAATCATTTCTGGCTTCGGGCGCGAGTGTGTCGGGCGGTGTGTTGGGGGTCAACCGTGGCCCCGCGTGGTTTTGATGGCCGCACTTTGCGGTGGCCGGGCGGGCGAATCCCCGTTAACAAGTCGGGCATGTCAGGTTCCAGGAAGCGGTGCCGGAGATGAGCCGCCGACCCAAGGCAGCAGACGACGAGATCGATTTCGGGCTCCTTCCCGAACTCGTCGGCTACCAGCTGCGCCGCGCGCAAATTCGAACTTTCCAGCATTTTGCCGCCGAACTGGATGGCGAGGATATTCGCCCGGGCTGGTTCGGCCTGCTTGTCATTGTCGCCGGCAACGAAGGGCTCAGCCAGGTCCGTCTTGCCCGCACGCTCGGTATCGACAGTTCGACCATGGTCGCGATGATCGACCGGATGGAGGAGCGCGGCTGGATCGCACGCACGCGTTCGCAGACCGACCGGCGTTCGCACGCGTTGCAACTTACGGACGAAGGGCGCGCCTTCCTCGCGCGGGTGACGCCGAAGGTGCTCGCGCACGACACGGCGGTGACGGCGAACCTGTCCGCGGCCGAGGCCGACCAACTCCTTTCGCTTTTGCGCAAGATGACCGGCATCTGAGCGTCGGCCGCGTCCGGCACATCAGCCGAACCGCGCGATGTTCCGCCAACTGTCCTAGACTGACGGGCGATGCTGAACACCACGCCTCTTGTCCGGCTCCACGCCAAACGGCGGCTTGCGAAACTTGCCGCGATGGACGTCACGGATGTCCAGCAACGCCAGCTTCTGGGCCTGGTTGGGCGTGCCGTGCGCACCCGGTTCGGTCAGGATCACGGGTTCGGCGGTATCCGCAGCGTGACCGAGTACCAGGCCCGGGTGCCGCTGCGCCGTTACGAAGATTTCTGGGAACGGTACTGGCAGCCCGCATTTCCCAACCTGAAGGGCGTGTCCTGGCCGGGCCGCGTTCCCTTCTTTGCCGTGACGTCGGGCACGACGACCGGGCGCACGAAGTACATCCCCTGCTCGCAGGAGATGATCGTCTCCAACCAGATGGCGGCCCTCGATCTTGTGGTCCATCACCTGGCGGCGCGGCCGGAGAGCCGGGTGATGGCCGGCCGCGCGTTCATGCTGGGTGGAAGCACCGACCTGACGGAAGAGGTGCCGGGCATCTGCAGCGGCGACCTGTCGGGAATCATGACGGCGAACCTGCCCTGGTGGTTCCGCAAGCGGGCTTTTCCGCCGAAGGACCTGGCGCTGCTTGCCGACTGGGAAGAGAAGGTCACGCGTATTGCCGAGGCGATTTCCGGCGAGGACATCCGGATGATCGGCGGGTCGCCATCCTGGCTGCTCGTGTTTTTCGATGCTCTGGCCGCGCTGCGCGGGGATCCGGCGCCCGAGCTGGCGAAGTACTTCCCGGACCTGGACCTGCTGGTTCATGGCGGCGTCGATTTCCGCTTCTACCGGAAACGCTTCGAGACCCTGATCGAGGGAACGCCCGCCGAGCTGCGTGAGGTCTATGCCGCGAGCGAGGGCTTCATCGCCGTTGCCGACCAGGGCGCAGACGACGGATTGCGGTTCATGCCCGACACCGGCCTGTTCTATGAATTCGTGCCGGTGGACGAACTGACAGCGCGGCGGCCGGTTCGCCACTGGGTGGGGACGGCCGAGACAGGCATCAACTATGCGCTCGTGCTGACAACCTGCGCCGGCCTCTGGTCATACGTGATCGGCGACACCGTCGAGGTCGTGACCCGCGACCCGCTGCGCGTGCGGATAACGGGGCGCACCAGCTACATGATGTCGGCCTTTGGCGAGCACCTGATCGCGGACGAACTCGAAGCCGCGATCGGCGCGGCTGCGCAGGCGATCGGGGCGGAGGTCCGCGAGTGGTCGGTGGGTGCGCAACATGAAAGCGGTGCGGATGGCCGGGGCGGGCACCTCTACGTGATCGAGTTTGCCCGCGATATGCCGTCCGATGCCCGTCTGGCCCACTTCGCGCATGTGCTCGACAGGCATCTGTGCAAGACAAACGAGGATTACGAGGCCCATCGCGCGGACGGGTTCGGGATGCGCGAACCGGAAATCCTCGCCGCGCGCCCGGGCCGGTTTTCGGACTGGATGAAGGCGCGTGGTCAACTGGGCGGACAGCACAAGGAGCCCCGCGTGATCAACGATGCGGAACTGTTCGAAGGCCTGTGCGCCTTCGTTGCCGGCGGCGACTAGGCGTTACTCGAGGAACGCCTTGGCCCATGCCGCGTAGTCATCGTCGCGCATCAGCCGCTTCATCGTGCCGCCCGGAGCCGCACCTTCGAGGTCTTCGGGGTGGGTGCCGTTTGCCAGCGCGGTCTGTGCGGCCATGAAGGCGGCCAGCCCCACGGCGTGGACC
>JAYPUG010000028.1:0-11840 GCA_038133965.1 Rhodospirillaceae bacterium
AAGGACTACGAGTGCCTGTGCGGCAAGTACAAGCGCATGAAGTATCGCGGCATCGTCTGCGAGAAGTGCGGCGTCGAGGTCACACTCCAGAGCGTGCGCCGCGAGCGCATGGGCCACATCGAGCTGGCCTCGCCGGTGGCGCATATCTGGTTCCTCAAGTCGCTGCCGAGCCGGATCGGCATGTTGCTCGACAACACGCTGCGCGACCTCGAACGCGTTCTCTATTTCGAGAATTACATCGTGACGGAACCGGGGCTCACCGACCTGGAACTCCATTCGCTGCTTTCCGAAGAGGAATATCTGGAGAAGCAGGAGGAGTTCGGAGAGGAATCCTTCACCGCAAAGATCGGTGCCGAGGCCCTCAAGGACATGCTCATGGCCATCGACCTCGAGGAGGAGCGGGCCAGGTTGCGTGTCGAACTCAAGGAGACGAATTCCGAGGCGAAGCGCAAGAAGTTCGTGAAGCGCCTCAAGATCGTCGAGGCGTTCCTGGAATCCGGTGCGCGTCCCGAATGGATGATTCTGGATGTTGTTCCGGTCATCCCGCCGGAGTTGCGCCCGCTGGTCCCGCTCGATGGTGGCCGGTTTGCCACCTCGGACCTGAACGACCTCTACCGGCGCGTGATCAACCGGAACAACCGGCTGAAGCGGCTGATCGAGTTGCGTGCACCCGACATCATCGTGCGCAACGAGAAGCGCATGCTCCAGGAATCGGTCGATGCGCTGTTCGACAACGGCCGCCGTGGCAGGGTCATCACCGGCGCGAACAAGCGGCCGCTCAAGTCGCTGTCCGACATGCTCAAGGGCAAGCAGGGCCGCTTCCGACAGAACCTGCTCGGCAAGCGTGTGGACTATTCGGGCCGTTCGGTGATCGTTGTCGGTCCCGAGCTCCTGCTGCACCAGTGCGGCTTGCCGAAGAAGATGGCGCTCGAGCTGTTCAAGCCGTTCATCTATCACAAGCTCGAACTCTACGGTTACGCGACCACGATCAAGGCCGCGAAGCGCATGGTCGAGAAGGAACGGGCCGAGGTCTGGGATATCCTGGAAGAGGTCATCCGCGAGCATCCGGTGCTTCTGAACCGGGCGCCGACGCTCCATCGCCTTGGAATCCAGGCCTTCGAGCCCGTGCTCATCGAGGGTAAGGCGATCCAGCTGCATCCGCTCGTCTGTGCGGCGTTCAACGCCGACTTCGACGGTGACCAGATGGCGGTCCATGTGCCGCTGTCGCTGGAAGCGCAACTCGAGGCGCGCGTGCTGATGATGTCCACCAACAACATCCTCAGCCCGGCGAACGGCAAGCCGATCATCGTACCATCGCAGGACATCGTGCTCGGCCTCTACTATCTCAGCTACGAGGCCAGCAAGGAGCACGGTGAAGAGGTCAGCTTCGATTCCAAGAAGTCGCTCGACGCCGCGGCCGAGGCCGGCGACGTGTTCTTCGTCGATGCGAAGAACCCCGCAGCCGACGTCGATCTCGAATCGCTGACACTCAAGGCGGTTAACGAGGGCGAAGTGAAGGCCTATCGCGTGCCGGGCTTTGCCTCAGTGGACGAGGTCGAGCAGGCTCTGCACGCCGGTGCGATCACGCTGCACACCCGCATCAAGGCGCGTATCGATACCGTCGATGGTGAGGGCAACCCGATCGTCGCGCGCGTGCTCACCACGCCGGGCCGACTGCTGATCGGTCGTATCCTGCCGAAGCATCCGCAGGTGCCCTTCGACCTGATCAACCGGCTCCTGACCAAGCGCGAGATCGGCGAGATCATCGACATGGTCTATCGTCACTGCGGTCAGAAGGAGACGGTGATCTTCGCTGACCGGATGATGGGGCTCGGCTTCTCCAACGCCTGCAAGGCCGGCATCTCGTTCGGCAAGGACGACCTGATCGTTCCTGACCTGAAGCTGCGGCTGGTGGACGAGACGACCGACCGTGTGAAGGAGTTCGAGCAGCAGTACCAGGACGGCCTGATCACCAAGGGTGAGAAGTACAACAAGGTCGTCGATGCCTGGACACGCTGCACCGACGATGTCGCCGATGCGATGATGGCCGAGATGCAGACGACGGACTCTGCCGGCCAGATCAACTCGGTATACATGATGGCGCATTCAGGGGCGCGTGGTTCGGCTGCCCAGATCCGCCAGCTCGCGGGTATGCGCGGTCTGATGGCCAAGCCCTCGGGCGAGATCATCGAGACGCCGATCATCGCGAACTTCAAAGAAGGCCTGTCGGTGCTCGAGTACTTCAATTCGACTCATGGCGCCCGTAAGGGCCTGGCCGATACGGCGCTCAAGACCGCCAACTCCGGCTACCTCACGCGCCGACTGGTCGATGTCGCGCAGGATTGCGTGATCATCGAGCAGGATTGCGGGACCGACGAGGGCCTGACCATGTCGGCGGTCATCGAAGGTGGCGATGTCGTCGTCGCGCTGTCTGAACGAATCCTCGGCCGTACGGTCGCGGAAGACGTGGCCGACCCGCTCAGCGGCGACAAGATCGTCAAGAAGGGCGACCTCATGACCGAGCCGCTCGTCGAGGCGATCGAGACGGCCGGCATCGAGACGGTGAAGATCCGTTCGGTGCTGACCTGCGAGAGCGAAGGCGGTGTTTGCGCCAAGTGCTACGGACGCGATCTCGCGCGCGGCATGCCTGTCAACGTCGGCGAGGCGGTCGGCGTGATTGCGGCCCAGTCGATCGGCGAGCCGGGGACCCAGCTTACGATGCGGACCTTCCACATCGGCGGCGCGGCCCAGGGTGCGTCGGAGCAGTCGAGCGTCGAAGCGGCGTTCGATGCGACGGTCAAGGTCGAGAACCGCAATGTCGTTGTGAACTCCGAGGGAGTTCCGATCGTGATGAGCCGGAACACCGAAGTCGTGCTGATCGACGAGGCGGGGCGGGCCCGCGCCCACCATCGCATCCCCTACGGCGCGCGCCTGCTCGCCGACGAGGGCGATACGGTGGAGAAGGGACAGCCCCTCGCGCAGTGGGATCCCTACACCCTGCCCATCATCACCGAGAAGGAAGGGTATGTGGACTATGTCGATCTGGTCGAAGGCGTCTCCATGCGTGAGGCGACCGACGAGGCGACCGGCATCGTCTACAAGGTGGTGATCGATTGGAAGCAGCAGCCGAAGGGCGCCGACTTGCGCCCGCGCGTCTCGCTGCGACCGAAGAAGTCGTCCAAGCAGGGCGAGGTCGTAAAGCTCGCGAACGGTCTCGATGCGCGCTACTTCATGTCGGTCGATGCAATCCTGAACGTCGAGCCCGGCCAGCACGTACAGGCCGGCGACATTCTTGCGCGTATCCCGCGTGAGAGCTCGAAGACCCGCGACATCACGGGCGGTCTGCCGCGCGTGGCGGAGCTGTTCGAGGCGCGCCGTCCAAAGGATCATGCGATCATCGCGGACATCGACGGCCGGGTCGAGTTCGGCCGTGACTACAAGATGAAGCGCCGTATCGTGGTGGTGCCCAGCGACGAGGCCCAGGCCGACGGGCAGGAGCCGGTCGAGTACCTGATCCCCAAGGGCAAGCACATTTCGGTCCAGGAGGGCGACTACGTCGTCAAGGGCGACCTGCTGCTCGATGGCAATCCGGTGCCGCACGACATCCTGCGCGTGCTGGGCATTGAGGAACTGGCCCGTTACCTGGTGAAGGAGATCCAGGACGTGTACCGCCTCCAGGGCGTCACCATCAACGACAAGCATATCGAGGTGGTGGTTCGCCAGATGCTCCAGAAGGTGGAGATCGTCGATCCGGGCGAGACGACGTTCCTCGTCGGCGAGACGGTCGACAAGGTCGAGTTCGATGCGGTCAATGCCAAGGCTGCGGAAGAGGGACTGAAGCCTGCCACCTGTTCGCCGATCCTCCAGGGCATCACCAAGGCAAGCCTGCAGACGAGCTCGTTCATTTCCGCCGCGTCTTTCCAGGAAACGACCCGGGTTCTGACCGAGGCCGCCGTCAACGGCAAGGTCGATGGCCTCTACGGTCTCAAGGAGAACGTGATCGTCGGTCGTCTGATCCCGGCGGGTACGGGCGCGGTGATGAATGCCGTTCGCTCGATCGCCGCCGAACGCGACGCCGAGCTGGCCGAGGAGATCGCCAAGCAGATCGCGGCGGAAGAGGCTGCGGCACAGGCCGAGGTCGAGGAGGCGGGCGCCGCCGAGTAGCGGCTTTCGGCACAGCACCGAACGTTGCGCGCCGCCTCCGGATCCGGAGGCGGCGCGTTGCTTAGGTGGGATGGCCCGAATTTTGTAATAATATTGCGCTGAGCGCGGGTGAATGCGGTTAATCTTTCCATAACGGCGCCCGCCACGGTGCACCGCAACTGCCCGATTTTTTACAGGATTTCGCGGTTGACGCCCGTAGCAATCCTACGTTATATCCGCCGCGCTTAATCGAGACCGGTCGTAGGCCTGCGCAGCCTAAACACGGTTTCTGGCACCACGAACCATATTGCGCGAACGCTTTACCGGCCGGCGAAAAGGGCCTGTGGGGACATGACTGTCGTCTGTCCCGAGTTTGCTTTGCGTAAATGGTTCGACATTGAACGACGGAAGGTCAGGGAAACCATATGCCGACGATCAACCAGCTGATCCGCAAGCCTCGCAAGGCGCCGATCAAGCGGAACAAGGTACCGGCGCTCGAGGCTTGCCCGCAAAAGCGTGGCGTCTGCACTCGCGTCTATACGACGACCCCGAAGAAGCCGAACTCCGCGCTTCGAAAGGTCGCGCGCGTGCGCCTCACGAACGGCTTCGAGGTCACGAGCTACATCCCTGGCGAAGGTCACAATCTCCAGGAACATTCGGTGGTCATGATCCGCGGCGGCCGCGTGAAGGACCTGCCGGGTGTTCGCTATCACATCATCCGCGGCACCCTCGACACGCAGGGCGTGTCCGACCGGCGCCAGCGCCGTTCGAAATACGGCGCCAAGCGGCCCAAATAAGCGGAGCGATCGTCATGGCCCGGCGTCGGCGCGCAGAAAAACGAGAAGTTCTTCCCGATCCCAAGTTCGGCGATCTGGTCGTCAGCAAGTTCACGAACTCCGTGATGCTCGATGGCAAGAAGTCTGTGGCCGAACGCATTGTCTATGCCGCACTGGACGACATCGCGGCGAAGCGTGGCGGTGATCCGGTGCGCACTTTCCACGAGGCCATCGAGAACATCAAGCCGCAGCTCGAGGTTCGCTCGCGCCGCGTCGGCGGCGCCACCTATCAGGTGCCGGTCGAGGTGCGTTCCGAGCGCGCACAGGCCCTGGCGTTCCGCTGGCTCATCCAGGCCGCGCGCACGCGTCCCGAGAACACAATGGAAGAGCGCCTTTCGCGCGAACTCCAGGATGCTGCGGAAAATCGCGGCAACGCCGTCAAGAAGAGGGAAGACACCCACCGCATGGCAGAGGCCAACAAGGCCTTCTCCCATTACCGGTGGTAGCCCGCCCCCTGCATTCCTGATTGAGAGCACCGACGCATGTCCGACAAACGCGATACCCCGATCGAGCGCTACCGGAATATCGGCATCATGGCCCACATCGATGCCGGCAAGACGACGACGACAGAGCGCGTTCTCTATTACACCGGCCGGTCCTACAAGATCGGCGAGGTCCATGACGGCGCGGCCACCATGGACTGGATGGAGCAAGAGCAGGAGCGCGGCATCACGATCACTTCGGCCGCGACCACTGCCTTCTGGCGCGACCACCGTGTGAACATCATCGATACGCCCGGCCATGTTGACTTCACGATCGAGGTCGAGCGTGCGCTGCGCGTGCTGGACGGCGCCGTCGCCGTGTTCGACAGCGTGGCCGGCGTCGAGCCCCAGTCCGAGACGGTCTGGCGCCAGGCCGACAAGTACGGCGTGCCGCGCATCTGCTTCGTCAACAAGATGGACCGTATCGGCGCGGACTTCGACAACTGCGTACAGATGATCATCGACCGCCTCGGTGCGACGCCGATCGTTCTGCAGCTGCCGATCGGCAAGGAAGCCGAGCTTCGTGGCGTCGTCGATCTGGTGAAGATGCAGGGCATCGTCTGGAAGGACGAGTCTCTGGGTGCCGAGTTCGAGTATGTGGAGATTCCGGCCGACATGGCAGACCTTGCCGCCGAGTGGCGCGAGAAGCTGGTCGAGGCGGCCGTCGAGCACGACGACGATGCGATGGAGGCCTATCTCGAAGGCGAGGAGCCCGACGAGGAGACCCTCAAATCCTGCGTCCGCAAGGCGACCCTGTCACTTTCCGCCGTGCCCGTGCTTTGCGGCTCGGCGTTCAAGAACAAGGGCGTGCAGCCCCTCCTCGACGCCGTCGTGGATTATCTGCCGTCGCCGGTCGATGTGCCTGCGATCAAGGGCGTCAAGCCGGGCACCGACGAGCCGATGGAGAGGAAGTCTTCGGACGACGAGCCGTTCTCCGCGCTCGCCTTCAAGATCATGACCGACCCCTTCGTTGGCTCGCTGACCTTTGCGCGCGTCTATTCGGGCCAGATCGAGGCGGGGTCTTCGGTCCTGAACTCGGTCAAGGACGGCCGCGAGCGTGTCGGCCGCATGCTGTTGATGCATGCCAATGACCGCGAGGACCTCAAGGTTGCGCGCGCGGGCGACATCGTGGCGCTGGCGGGCATGAAGGACACGACCACGGGCGATACGCTGTGCGATCCCAACAATCCGGTCGTGCTGGAACGTATGGAGTTCCCCGACCCGGTTATCGAGATCGCGGTGGAGCCCAAGACCAAGGCCGACCAGGAAAAGATGGCCCAGGCCCTGCAGCGTCTTGCGCAGGAGGATCCGTCATTCCGTGTGTCGAGCGACGAGGAAAGCGGCCAGACCATCCTCAAGGGCATGGGCGAACTGCACCTCGAGATCCTGGTCGACCGCATGAAGCGCGAGTTCAAGGTTGAGGGCAATGTAGGTGCGCCGCAGGTGGCCTATCGCGAGAAGATCACCAAGGCCGTCACCATCGACTACACCCACAAGAAGCAGACCGGCGGTTCGGGCCAGTTTGCCCGGGTCAAGATCGACTTCGAGCCGCTCGAGGCCGGTGCCGGCTTCGAGTTCGAGAGCGCGATCGTGGGCGGCTCGGTGCCGCGCGAGTTCATCCCGGGTGTCGAGAAGGGCATCAATTCCGCGCGCGATGCGGGCAGCATCGCCGGGTTCCCGGTCATCGACTTCAAGGCCTCGCTCGTGGACGGTGCGTCGCATGATGTCGACTCCTCGGTCATGGCGTTCGAGATCGCGGCACGCGCCGCGTTCCGCGAGGCCCTCGATAAGGGTTCGCCGCGGCTCCTCGAGCCGATCATGAAGGTCGAGGTGGTGACCCCCGAAGAATACATGGGCGACATCATCGGCGACCTGAACAGCCGGCGCGGCCAGGTGGGTTCGATGGATACGCGCGGCAACGCGCGCGTCGTCAGCGCCATGGTCCCGCTTGCCAACATGTTCGGTTACGTCAACACGCTCCGCTCGATGAGTCAGGGGCGTGCGACGTTCACCATGACGTTCGATCACTACGACCAGGTGCCGCAGGCCGTTGCGGACGAGGTCGTCTCGAAGATGGCCTGAGGCCGCAACTGACAGGAATTTGCCCCGGACCCGGGATCGGGTTCGGAACCAGACGGAGACAGAGGCATGTCGAAAGAGAAGTTTGAGCGTACGAAGCCGCACTGCAACATTGGCACGATTGGTCACGTTGACCATGGCAAGACGACGCTGACGGCTGCGATTACGCGGGTGATGGCTGAGGTTGGCGGCGCGGGCGCAGCTGTTGCGTTTGACCAGATCGACAAGGCCCCGGAGGAGCGCGAGCGCGGTATCACGATTGCGACGGCGCATGTGGAGTACGAGACGGACGGCCGTCACTACGCGCATGTGGACTGCCCGGGGCATGCTGACTACGTGAAGAACATGATCACGGGTGCGGCGCAGATGGACGGCGCGATCCTGGTTGTGAGCGCAGCGGACGGCCCGATGCCGCAGACGCGCGAGCACATTCTTCTGGCGCGCCAGGTTGGCGTTCCGGCACTTGTGGTGTTCATGAACAAGGTGGACCAGGTGGACGACGAGGAGCTTCTCGAGCTGGTTGAGCTTGAGGTCCGCGAGCTTCTTTCGTCCTACGAGTTCCCGGGCGACGACATTCCGATCATCAAGGGCTCTGCGCTTGCAGCGCTTGAGGGGAACAACGAGGAGATCGGCAAGAACGCGATCATCGAGCTGATGGCGGCGGTTGACGAGTATGTGCCGCAGCCCGAGCGCCCGAAGGACCAGCCGTTCCTGATGCCGATCGAGGACGTGTTCTCGATTTCGGGCCGCGGCACGGTTGTGACGGGCCGTATCGAGCGCGGGATCGTGAACGTGGGTGACGAGATCGAGATTGTCGGCATCAAGGACACGCAGAAGACGACGTGCACGGGCGTTGAGATGTTCCGCAAGCTTCTGGACCAGGGCGAGGCGGGCGACAATGTGGGCGTTCTGCTTCGTGGCACGAAGCGCGAGGAGGTTGAGCGCGGCCAGGTTCTTGCTGCGCCGGGTTCGATCACGCCGCACACGAAGTTCAACTGCGAGGCCTATATCCTGACGAAGGAGGAGGGCGGACGTCACACGCCGTTCTTCACGAACTATCGTCCGCAGTTCTACTTCCGCACGACGGATGTGACGGGGACGGTCGAGTTGCCGGGCGGCACGGAGATGGTGATGCCGGGCGACAACATCACGATGGAAGTGAACCTGATTGCGCCGATCGCGATGGACGAGGGTCTTCGCTTCGCCATCCGCGAGGGCGGCCGCACCGTCGGCGCCGGCGTCGTCACCTCCATCATCGAGTAGGCAGAAACGGGTATCGGCGGCTTCATGGGAAGCCGCCGAAACTTTTGACGGGACACCGAAATGGACAGTCAACATATACGGATCCGGCTCAAGGCCTTCGATCACCGCGTGCTCGACCAGTCGGCGCGCGAGATCGTCGGTACGGCAAAGCGCACCGGCGCCGAGGTTCGGGGTCCCATCCCGCTGCCGACGCGGATCGAGAAATTCACCGTGCTGCGGTCGCCGCACGTGAACAAGAAGTCGCGCGAGCAGTTCGAGATTCGGACGCACAAGCGCCTGCTCGACATTATCGACCCCACGCCGCAGACGGTGGACGCGCTGATGAAGCTCGACCTGGCGGCCGGCGTCGATGTGGAAATCAAGCTTTAAGAGGCCCGAGATGCGTACCGGCGTCATCGCACAGAAACTGGGAATGACCCGTGTCTTCGACGACACGGGCAACCACATCCCGGTCACGGTCCTCAAGGTCGATGGCTGTGACGTGGTCGAGCAGCGCACGACCGACCGTAACGGCTATATCGCGCTCCAGGTGGGCACGGGGGATGCCAAGCCGAACCGCGTGACCAAGGCGCTTCGCGGCCACTTCGCAAAGGCCAAGGTGGAGCCGCGGCGCAAGCTCGTGGAGTTCCGCGTTGCCGAAGATGCGCTCCTGGACGTGGGCACGCGCGTCGGCGCAGACCATTTCGTATCGGGGCAGTTCGTCGATGTGACGGGCACGTCGATCGGCAAGGGCTTCGCGGGTTCGATGAAGCGCCACAATTTCGGCGGCCTGCGTGCCAGCCACGGCGTTTCGATCTCGCACCGCAGCCACGGTTCGACCGGCCAGTGCCAGGATCCCGGCAAGGTGTTCAAGGGCAAGAAGATGGCCGGTCACATGGGCGCGTCCCGTGTGACGACCCAGAACCTGCGTGTCGTGACGACGGACAGCGACGAGGGCCTGATCCTCGTCGAGGGCGCGGTGCCGGGTTCCAAGGGCGGATACGTTCTTGTGCGCGATGCCGTGAAGAAGGCTTTGCCGGAGGATGTGCCGTATCCAGCGGTCTCGGGCGATGAACCCGAAGCAGAGGAGGCCGTTGCCGATGAGGCGCCGGCAGAGGAAGCGGCCCCCGTGGCGGAAGAGACGTCTTCGGACGACGGTGCGGATGCACCTGAAGCCGACGCAGACGCGAAGGACTGAGGCGATGAAGCTCAAGGTCGTCAATCTCGATAACAAGGACGCCGGCGAGATCGATCTCGACGACGGCGTCTTCGGTGCGCCGGTCCGCCGTGACCTGCTTGCGCGCATGGTGAACTATCAGCTCGCCAAGCGCCGCCAGGGTACGCACAAGACCAAGACCCGCAGCGAAATCGCCGGCACGAGCGCAAAGCCGTGGCGCCAGAAGGGTACCGGCCGTGCGCGCGCCGGTGACCGGAAGGCCTCGCAGTTTCGCGGCGGCCAAACCACTTTCGGCCCCCAGCCGCGCAGCCATGCAACGGATCTTCCCAAGAAGGTGCGCAAGCAGGCGCTCAAGTCCGCGCTGTCGGCCAAGCAGGCGGACGGCAAGCTCGTGGTCCTTGATGCGGCTGCCGCATCGGAGCCGAAGACCAAGGGCCTCGCGGCGCAGCTGAAGGCGCTGGGACTGTCTTCTGCGCTGATCGTCGATGGCGCCGAGATGGACCGGAACTTCCAGCTCGCGGCCCGGAACATTCCCGGCATCGACGTTCTGCCGCAGCTTGGCGCCAACGTTTACGACATCCTGCGCCGCGACACCCTGGTGCTGACGCGGCAGGCCGTCGAACAGCTTCAGGAGCGCCTGCGATGAGCAGCAACAGCAAGCCGCGCGGCCGTATCGAGGTTTCGCCCGAGCGCATGTACGAACTGGTGCGTTCGCCGATCATCACCGAGAAGGCGACGCTCGTTTCCGAGCACAACCAGGTCGTGTTCCGCGTGCCGGTCGATGCGACGAAACCCGAAATTCGCGCCGCGGTCGAAGGTCTCTTCAACGTCAAGGTCGTGGCCGTGAATACGATCCTGCAGAAGGGAAAGACGAAGCGTTGGCGGGGCCGTCCGGGTCGCCGCAACGACGTGAAAAAAGCGGTTGTCAGCCTTGCCGAAGGCGATTCGATCGACGTGACGACGGGCGTCTAGGGGATAACGATGGCACTGAAACAGTACAAGTCGATCACCCCGGGGCAGCGCGGGCTGGTTCTCGTTGACCGTTCGGACCTCTGGAAGGGCGGACCCGAGAAGTCCCTGACCGAGGGTCTGACCAAGAAGGGTGGGCGCAACAACACCGGCCGCATCACCGCGCGCCGGCGTGGTGGCGGACACAAGCGCCTCTATCGCCAGATCGATTTCAAGCGTGGCAAGTACGATGTGCCCGCAACCGTCGAGCGGATCGAGTACGACCCCAATCGCACGGCGTTCATCGCGCTGCTGGCCTACGAAGACGGCGAGAAGAGCTACATCCTGGCGCCGCAGCGCCTGCAGGAAGGCGATACGGTCATCGCGGCCGAACGGGCCGACGTGAAGCCGGGCAATGCCATGCCGATCCGTTCCATCCCGATCGGTACGATTATTCACAACGTCGAACTGAAGCCGGGCGCGGGCGGAAAGCTGGCACGCGCGGCGGGCACCTATGTGCAGCTGGTGGGCCGCGACCGCGGCTACGGCCTTCTGAAGCTCGCTTCGGGTGAGGTTCGCATGGTTCGTCAGGAGTGCATGGCCACGATCGGTGCGGTGTCGAACCCCGATCAGGCAAACATCAAGCTGGGCAAGGCGGGACGCAAGCGCTGGCTGGGCAAGCGCCCGTCGGTGCGTGGCGTCGCGATGAACCCGATCGATCATCCCCATGGCGGCGGCGAAGGCCGTACGTCGGGCGGCCGTCACCCGGTCACCCCCTGGGGCAAGCCGACAAAGGGCAAGCGGACCCGGTCCAACAAGAAGACCGATTCGCTGATCCTGCGCCGGCGCACGAAGTAAGAGGAGAACGACGGTGGCGCGTTCCGTTTGGAAAGGTCCGTTTGTCGACAGTTATCTGCTGAAGAAGGCAGAGGC
>JAYPUG010000029.1:0-857 GCA_038133965.1 Rhodospirillaceae bacterium
GGTCAAGGCCGCGCGTCGTCCAAAATCCCTGTGTGTGTAGTGCACCTAGGCCAGTATCTGGTTGGCGCCCCGAAGCAGCAGCGCACGGTTGACGCCGTCCGAGTGCAGGAAAGCGGCCGCATCACGAACCAGCTTCTCCACCCCCGCTTCCTTCATGTAACCGTGTCCGCCATGAATCTCGAGCGTCCAGGTTGCGATCTGCCATGCCGCCTGCGACGCCATCACCTTGGGCAACGACCCCAGTGTCCAGTCCCACCCTTCATCACGATGGTCGGCGAGCCAGGCCGCCCGATGAATGTAGGACCGCGAGGCGTCGATCAGCATCCGCATCTCCGCGATCTGTGCACGGATGCCGTCATGCTCGATCAGCGGCTTGCCCCCCTGGATGCGCGTCTGCGCCCAATCGAGAGACTTCTCGTAGCAGGCGACGGCGACACCAAGGATGCTGCTGGCGGCGAATATGTTGCTCGACGGGCCGAAGGTGCGGCGGATGATGTGCCCCTGGTTCACCTCACCGACCACGTTCTCGTCCGGAATGAAGCAGTCGGTGAACAGCAGCTCGGAGTTGTTGGCGAGGCGCTCGCCCATCTTGTCGTGGACGCGCCCGACCGTGAAACCCGGGTGGTCGCGCTCGAGCAGGAAGCAGGTCGCGCCGTCGAGCATCGATCCGCCCGGATCCGTCTGCATCTGCACGAGGAAGTAACGCGAACGGTTGGAGTTCGAGATGAAGTGCTTCATCCCGTTGGCGACCCAACCCCCGTCGGTCTTGACCGCGCGCGTTGTGTAGGGCGCGGGATAACCGACGATACCGTTCGATCCGTTTTCGGGCTCGGTGCCGCAGATACTCAGGATCGCAC
>JAYPUG010000029.1:867-5851 GCA_038133965.1 Rhodospirillaceae bacterium
TTCTCCATGTGCTTGCCGATCTTGAGGGTCTGGGCAAAGACGACAGAGATACCCAGATCGCCGCGCGCCAGCTCCTCGATCACCATGGCCGTCGTCAGCATGTCGGTGTCCATGCCGCCATACTCTTCCGACAGGCTCATGGTCCGCAGTCCGAACGCGTCCGCGGCCTCGACGATCTCCCATGAGAACGAATCTTCCGGGTCCTTCTGTGCGTCGAGTTCGGCCGCGCGCGGTGTCACCTCCGCCTCCACGAACCGGCGCACCGAGTCCAGAATTGCGCGTTGTTCCTCCGTCTGAATGAAGATTTCGTCCATCATACACCCCTGTTTTTATGGTTTTCACGCCCGCGAGCGCATGTACCCGGTGCGCGTGGTGGCGGCACGGGCAGACGGCAGCCCTGCCCGCACGAAGTCCCGAACCGTCAGGCTTTGACCACCCGGTTCTTCAGAACTCCGATGCCGGTGACCTCAAGCTCGATCACATCACCGTCCTCGAGGTAGCGGTCATGCTCGAGACCGCAGCCCCAGCCGACGGTTCCCGATGCAAAGAATTCGCCCGGGAACACCGTCTCGGCGCGCGAGGTGTGGGCGATGCAATCCTCGAATGTGTGGTGCATCTCGCCCGAGCTCCCACGCGAGCGCTCCTCGCCATTGATCCGGACGATCATCTCGGCGTTATAGGGATCGAACGCATCGGCGGTGACGATGCAGGGGCCGATGATGTTACCCGTATCAAAATCCTTGCCCTTGCCCGGGCCGAATCCTGCGGGCATCTCGTAGGCCTGCGTATCGCGCGCGGAGATGTCGTTAAAGATCGAGTAGCCGAAGATCATCTCCTTCGCCTGTTCGGGCGTGACGTCCTTGCCGGATTTGCCCAGGAAACAGCCGAACTCCATCTCGTAATCCAGAAGTTCCGAGAAGTGAGGCCAGATCACATCGACGCCGGTGCCGATCACACCCAGCCGGCTCGGCTTATAGTAGAGCGGTTGGTCGTACCAGATCTGCGGAATCGCGAAGGCACCTTCCGCCTCGAACTTTTTGAGCGCCTCTTCGGGGTCGGGCTCTGCCTCTGCCTTCTTTTTGCGTAACATCGCAAAAGAGTTCAGCAAGTGCCTCTCAAAACACAGAAAATCCCTGATCTGAGGGGGCTGTGGAACGGGCGTCAGAAGCGTGACCTCCGCCAGAGGCAGCGACGCGGCGCCACTGCCCACGATCTCGCGGGCGCGCGTCACAGCCGGGTCGCCCGCCTCGATCACGTCGAGCATCGTCGAGAAATACGGCTGACTGTCCACAGCCGCCAGATCGACCACCCGGGCGTCCTCATCAGTGAGCGCCCCCACCCGCGGCACGCCGCCCGCAACCGTAAACGTAACCAGTTTCATCGCTGTTTCTCCCCCTGCCGGCCGGCTACTCCGCAGCCATACCGGCCTGTTCTGCCCGTTGGCCGGGCGCCTTGTGGAATTGTCCGTCCTTCATGACGGCCAGGAGCCGCTCCCGCTGTTGCAGGATCGAGACATCCTTCGCCGGATCCCCGTCCACCAGCAGCAGATCGGCATATGCGCCTTCGGCGACAAGCCCGATCCGGCCAGGTTCCCCCATCAGTTCGCCGCCATGCATGGTCGCCGCGCGGATCGCCTCGAGCGGTGTATAGCCGTAGAGATCGACGAACATCTCCAGATCGCGCGCGTTCCGGCCGTGCGGGTTCCACTTGAAACCGTAATCGCCCCCCGGCAACACGCGGACGCCGCGCTTGTGGAGTTCGCCCATGGTGGCACTGACGACCTCAAGCTCTTTCTCCGCACGTGCGCGCACGAAATCGCTGGTTGAAACGCCATATGCCTCCCCATCCTTCAGACGCGCATAGGGCAGCCCCATAGCCGGCGCAACGAACACCGTGTCCCGCGCCGCCTCCAGCATGTCGAGCGCTTCGTCGTCGGCCAGGGTCGCGTGATAGATCACCTGGACACCGTTGCGCAGGCACATCTTCACGGATTCCGCGGATCGCGCATGGGCCGCTACCATCTTGTTGCGCTGGCGCGCCACCTCGCAGACCGCTGCCACTTCCGCATCGGTCATGGCCGTGTCCTCGGCCAGCGGGTCTGTGCCCGTACCCGGTGCCGACGGGACGATCTTGAACGTATCGACGCCGGCGCGCGCAGCACGGCGGCAGGCACCCCGGAATGCGTCGGGGCCATCCAGAACGACGGCATAGGCATCGTCCCGGCCGGTGTCACCGAAACCACCCGTCACCGTCATCTGGCGGGTTGCCGCCTTCAGCCGCGGCCCCGGTATGTCACCTGCCGCGATGGCGTCGCGGATCGCGACGTCGATGTTGTCGCGAGCCGAACTGCCGCTGAACATGCTGGTGAAGCCGTGATCGAGCAGCAGACGGGCATTCTTCGCCGTCTCCAGAACGTGGCGTTCCGGCGTCGGCTCGGTCAGTTCCTCAAGCGTGCCGGCGTTGAGAAAGCTCAGATGGGCATGGGCATCCACGAGCCCGGGCATGAGAGTGGCACCGCCTCCGTCGACGACGAAAGCGTCCGCCGGATCGGGCGCGCTTCCCCCGGGCGACACAGCGGCAATCCGGTTGCCCCGGACGAGAACGGAACCTTCGAAGGCATCACGTCCGGTGCCGTCGATCACACGCACATTGGTGAAAAGCGTGGCGTCCATCCCTCGGCCCTCCCCTCGATGCCTGATGCATTGAACGTCCCGCCCGGAAAGACTGTCAACCGCGTGGCCGGGTGGAGCAGCCATGCAATCCCGGCTATACAGCGTGACTTGTTTCACAGCAGCCGGACCGGCAAATCGCGCCGGACCGCATCTCACAGGAACCGCAATGCAAGACGACATTGAAATCGGCCGCGCAAGTCGCGACGAGTTCGATACCATGATCGAGTGGGCAGCCCGGGAAGGCTGGAACCCCGGCCTAGGCGACGCCGCATGTTTCTGGGACGCCGATCCCGAGGGATTCTGGGTCGCGCGCCACGACGGCGACCTCGCCGGCTGCATATCGCTGGTGCGCTACGGGCGCGGGTTCGGTTTCCTGGGTTTCTTCATCGTGGCGCCGGAACTGCGCGGCAGGGGCATCGGCCAGGCCCTGTGGGACCACGCCATGCACCAGCGCGGCAGCCAGATGGTCATCGGGCTCGACGGCGTGCTGGCGCAGGAGCTTTCGTATCGCAAGGCAGGCTTCTTTCGTACGCACCGCAACATCCGCTACGGCGGCACACCCGGCGCAAAAGGCAGTTCGGACAACGGCCTCACCGCGATCGGCCCGGAACACATGGACGCCATCGCTGCCTACGATCTGGAGTTCTTTCCCGCGCCGCGCCGCAAGTTCCTCGACGCCTGGCTCGCGGCCGACGGCCACACGGCGCTCGCTGCGTTCGATGGCGAGGACGTGAAGGGATATGGCGTCGTGCGGCCCTGCCGTGACGGGCACAAGATCGGCCCCCTCTTCGCCGACGCCCCCGAAACGGCCGAACGGCTGTTCGACGCGCTGGCGAGCGAGGCCGGCGGCAAGATCTTCGTCGATCCGCCCTTTGCCAACGACGACGCGCTCGAACTCTATGCCCGAAAGGGGCTCGAGCCCGTGTTCGAGACCGTCCGGATGTATCACGGCAACACACCGCGCATGCGCTTTCCCGGCATGTACGGAATCACGAGTTTCGAACTCGGCTGACATACCCCGGTTTCTGGACTTGTCGAACACACGTTTGTAGGGTCTGCCCACCCCTGCAACACGGGGTCCGGATTTCGGGCGGCGGCCGCCGCTTCACAGTTGTGAATTGGCTTTCTTGCGACTGGACAGCCGGCGCCTTGCCGACCCAATATCGGGTCAACAAAAACCCAAGACGGCCTTCGACTTCAGGGGGAAACCATGGCGAAGCAGACCAAAGTCATCATCTCGTGCGCTGTTACTGGCGCGATCCACACGCCGACGATGTCGGAACACCTTCCGATCACGCCGGACGAGATCGCACAGTCGTCGATCGAGGCGGCCGAAGCCGGCGCATCGATCATCCATCTGCACGCGCGCGACCCGGAAGACGGCAAGCCGACGCCCGATCCCGACGTGTTCATGCAGTTCCTGCCGCGCATCAAGCAGAACACCGACGCTATCGTGAACATCACGACCGGTGGCGGGCTGGGCATGACCGTCGATGAGCGCATCGCCGCGGCCGTGCGCGCCGAGCCGGAGGTCACCTCGCTCAACATGGGTTCGATGAATTTCGGGATCTTCGGGGCGGCCAGCCGCTTCGACAACTGGAAGTACGACTGGGAGAAGCCGTACCTGGAGATGACGGACGACTTCATCTTCACCAACACCTTCAAGCAGATCGACTACATCATCACCGAGCTGGCCGATAAGCGCGGCGTGAAGTTCGAGCACGAGTGCTACGACATCGGGCACCTCTACAACACGCACTACTTCTACTCGACGGGACGCCTGAAGCCGCCGATCTTCCTGCAGTTCATCTTCGGCATCATGGGCGGCATCGGAGCCGAGCTGGATCACCTGATCCACATGAAGGCGACCGCCGACCGCCTGTTCGGTGACGACTACGTCTTCTCGGTGCTGGCCGCCGGCCGCCACCAGCTGAACTTCACCACCCAGGCCGCCATGATGGGCGGCTCGGTGCGTGTCGGCCTCGAGGACTCGCTTTACATCGGCAAGGGCAAGCTCGCGGAATCGAACGCCCAGCAGGTCGCCAAGATCCGCCGGATCTGCGAGGACCTGTCGCTTGAGATCGCGACGCCCGACGAAGCCCGCCAGATCCTCGATCTGAAGGGCGGCGACATGGTGAAATTCTAGCCCCGGGCAGAACACACCAGTGAAGCAAACGAACAGCGCCGCGTGATTTCGATCGCGCGGCGCTTTTATTTCCGGACAACGGGAGGAGATATCAATGGCCGGCAATCCGATCGACGGTTTCACGCTCAAAAAAGACGATTTCAAGTTCCTCGGCGAGGAGCTGCAG
>JAYPUG010000029.1:5861-8193 GCA_038133965.1 Rhodospirillaceae bacterium
AAGTACGTCGTCGTCACCATGTGCGTCGGCGGCGGCATGGGCGCGGCAGGCCTGTTCGAGGTCGCCTGACGGCACTCAACCCTAAAGACGGCAATAACAGGAGGAGACGGCATGGCCGGCAATCCGATCGACGGCTTTAGCGTCACGCGCAACGATTTCAAGTTCATCGGCGAAGGCCTGCAGCGGCCCGAATGCATCCTGGCCGAGAAGAACGGCGACCTGTGGTCCGCCGACGCGCGCGGCGGCGTCGTGCGCATCCGGCCCGACGGCAGCCAGGAGATCATCACCCAGTCCCACGATGCCGCAGCCTTCGAGGCGGGCGGCGACGACGGAAACAAGTTCGTCGATGGTACACTGCCGAATGGCCTCGCCTTCGCGGACAACGGCGACATCCTGATCTCGAACTTCGGCACCGACTGCCTCGAGCGGATGACCCGCACGGGCGAGACCACGGTCATGTTCGACACGGTCGATGGCGAGCCGATCGGCAAGGTCAACTTCGTGTGCCGAGACAGCAAGAACCGGATCTGGATCACCGTCTCGACGATGTTGCACGACTGGCCGAAGGCAATCAGCCCGAACATCGTCGATGGCCGGGTGCTGCTCTATGAGGAAGGCAAGGGCGTTCGGATCGTAACCGACGACGTGCATTTCTCGAACGAGTGCAAGCTCGATGCGAACGAGGAATGGCTCTACGTCGTCCAGACCTGCGGGCGGAACATCGCGCGCTACAGGGTCGCCGACGATGGAAGCCTCGGCCCGAAGGAGATCTACGGTCCCAGCGACCACGGACGCCTCATCGACGGCATCGCCTTCGACGAATACGGCAACCTGTGGGGCACGCACGTCATGAACGACGGAATTTTCGCCATCAAGCCGGACGGCGACCTGCACATCATCTTCGACGATTCCAGCCCGGAAGAAGTGAAGCGGATGAACGACGCCTTCCAGTCGGAAACGGTCACCGCCGACCTGCTGATGGAGATGGGTGGCGAAATCGCAACATGGTGCGCCTCGATCACCTTCGGTGGGCCGGACCTGAAGACGGTCTATGTCGGCTCGCTGCGCGCGACCAACCTGCCCTATTTCACATCACCGGTCGCAGGCCTGCCTATGGTTCACTGGAACGAGAACTTCTAGGAACAGGCAACCTTCGAAAAGGAAAAGGCCGGGCACGCCTTCGCGCATTGCGCTATGGCGAGAAAATCTAACCCGGCCTTTTCTTTTATCCAGTCGAGAGCGGACTAGCCCGTCCACTCCGTCGTGAAGTCCGCGGGGTCGGGCCGCTCCTTAGCCGGCGCGGGCTCGACCGCATCGCCGATGTAAACGAAGCCGACCAGCTCGTCCTCACCGTCGAGATCGAACGCCCTGCGCACCATGGGATCATGGGCGTTCTTGCCGGTCAAAACGATGGCGCCGTACCCCATGTCGTTGGCCGCAAGCACCAGATGTTCCATCGCTGCGGCGGTTGCCACCACCTGCTCCACCACAGGCACCTTGGGCGCGCGGGAGGGATCGACCTTGGCGCAGACCGCAATGATCAGCGGCGCGCGCAAGGGGCGCCCCTTTTCCTTCTCGATCGCCGCCGTCGGCGCAAAAGGCTCGCGTTCCAGGAGCGCCTTTGCGAACAGCTCTCCGAGTTTCGCCCGCGCATCGCCTTCGACGATATGGAAACGCCAGGGACGCACCTTGCCGTGGTCCGGTGCGCTGGCCGCGGCCGCAAGCATCCGTTCGACATCGGCACGCGGCGGCGCCACATCGCCCATCAGGCGCGGCGGCGTCGAGTTCCTGTTGATCAACGCATCGACGACGGGCGTCGCCTTGTTCGGGTCGGCTTCGGCCATTATCGGCTGCCTCTTTGTTTCGTACGTCCGTGAAATATGTTCGCGGCGCGCGGCTTGCAAGGTCAGGGACGCCGCTGCACGCCGCCAGAGATCGATTCAACGGGGATCGCAATTCCGATGCTTTCGCCGACCTGGCGCCGGCCCGTCGCCACGTGAACGCCCACAATGACGAGCGCATCGTCCGTGATTCCCAGGATCGGGGAGCCGGAATCGCCGCTCACGGCACCGCAACCGTGCAGCAGCAGGCCGTCGTTTGTGGGGGCATCATCGACCCGGCAACCTTCATCCACCGTCAGGATGTGCGGCTTGTCCTTGCTGTAACCCGCCTGCGCGTACTCGCGAACGAGTGCCCCGGACATTCCCAGGGCAAGCATGCCAGTTGTCGTGTCGATCGGTTCGGCAAGCTTCAGGATCGCCCAATCGACCGGCCGGAACCTGGGGCCGTCATCGGGCGTCACCCGTGGATCGCCGAGCGTGTAGTCCACGAC
>JAYPUG010000029.1:8203-9706 GCA_038133965.1 Rhodospirillaceae bacterium
ACCTTGCCGTGCGCGACAAAGTCTCCGCGTCGATATCCCGCCAGAAAATTGAGCGCGTCCGGCGTGAGTCAGCGTCGCGTCCGCTTGTTCCACAGGCAATGGGCGGCGGTCAGCACCTCGCGCGGCCCGATCACCGTACCCGTGCAAAACCCGCCGATCCGCGTGTTCACCCGGCCGATGGCACTCCAGGGAAAATCGCCGGAGTCGATGATACGCCGGTCGTCCTCCCCCTTGATGCCGGGCAGGAACTGCTTGCGAAGCGCCTCCAGATCGGCGTCCTGGGCGCTGGCCGCCCCGACCCACACCGCAAGAGCGGTCAGAAGCGCCAGAGGAACGCGGAACGCGCTCACCCTTCGACCGTGAACCCGACCTCGCCGACACCGGCGAACCTGGCAACCACATCGCGCGCACCGCCCAGAACCGACGGCGCGGCCGCCGCGCCCGTGGTGAGGTAGTCGCCCGCCTTGATGGTGATGCCGCGCGCACCGAAGTGATTGACGATCCAGGTTGCCGACCAGGCCTCGTCGCAACGCGCCTCGAGCGGCATTCCCACGGCGACCTCTTCGCCATCGAACACCAGCGAGATATCGAGCTGCTTCAGGTCCCGGTTCCGCCAGTCGGGAATGTCCGGACCGGCCACAAAGCCCATTGCCGCACCGTTGTCCGCAGCCAGGTGGACCATCGGTTGTCCGAGCGGGTTGTCCATGCGCGGCACGGCGACCTCGATCCCGATGATGGCGCTGTCCATCGCCGCCATGACCGCGTCCTGCGCGTAGCCACCGTCCTTCGGGGGCAGATCGGCGCCCACCCGGAACGACACCTCCGCCTCGATCAGCGTGCCCGGCCCGATATCCGAACGCTTGAGCGAACCGCCGCTCGCGACAGTGAAATCTCTGAACATCACGCCCGACATGGGACCGTCCGGACCCGCCTTCTCGAGCATCGGCGGGTTCGTGAACCCGGCCTTGTAGCCCGCGGCGTCGAGCCCGATACGTTCGAGCAGGGCTTCCTGTACCTGCACCGCCTCGGCTGCGTTGGCCGGGCCCGCCCCATCCGGGATCGCCAGAATGGTCGCCCGATTGCGGAAAGCATCCGCCAACGCGTCGGCGGCCTGCGCCACCTGTGCTTCGTTCAAGGCCATGTTCTCCTCCCCTGTTCAGTATCCTGCGGCGCGGTCCACGACCTGGTCCTGCGGCTTGCCCGCGCGATCGCGGCGGATCGCCTCGACCACCTGGGGCGCCACCGTCTCCGCCCTCACCCTGCGCGCCGTATGCGGCATGATCGTGACACGCGGATGCGTCCACAACGGACTGCTCTCCGGCAAGGGTTCCGGTTTGGTGGCGTCCAGCGTTGCACCAGACAGCCGACCGCTGTCCAACGCGGCAATCAACTCGTCATCGATGACATGCGCGCCGCGCCCGAGGTTAACGATCGCGGCACCTTCCGGCATCTTTGCGAAGTTTGCGGCACAAAGGATTCCCTCGGTCTCCGGCGTCAGTGGCA
>JAYPUG010000029.1:9716-11416 GCA_038133965.1 Rhodospirillaceae bacterium
TGGCAGCAAACAGACGAGGATGTCTGTCCGTGCGAGGAACGCATCGAGCCGGTCCATGCCGGCAAAGATCTCGATTTCGGCGTCCTCGCGCGGCGAGCGCACCCAGGCGGCCACTTCGAACCCCATTCCCGCCAGCACATGCGCGGGCGGTTGCGCCAGTACCCCGAACCCCATGAAACCCACCCGCTGTTCGTGCGGCTGCTTCTGGGGCCGGACCTTCCAGACCTTGTCGCGCTGTTGGGCAAGATAGTCCGGCATCTGGCGGTGATGGCGGAGCACATGCAGCACGGCATATTCCGTCATGGCCGGGTCGCCCGACGGCGGGCCGATCCGCACGATCTCGACGTCCGGCAAATGCGGATGTGCAAGCAGGTGGTCGAGACCCGCGAACATCGGGAAAAGCAACTTCAGGTTCGGCAACGCCGGCAACTCGGCAAGGTCGAGGAACCCGGTCATGAGATACTCGATCTCGGACGGGTCGCCCGCATCGGGCCAGGTCCGGATGTCGATATCCGGCGCAAGCGCCGCGACGCAGTCGCGCCAGTGCTCGATGGGACCGGTAACCGGCGGCGTGATCAGCAGTGCCACGGAATGCGTGCCCCGATGCCTACTTGGGCGCCTGCTCGCTGGCGAGCCACCAGTCGAGAATTTCTTCGCCCTTCACGATCGCAACGTCCGAGTGCCCCTGGATGTAATCGAGGATTTCCTCGAAGTAGCGAATCCGGTGGGGTGCACCCGTCAGGTACATGTGCAGGCTGATCGACATGATCCGCGCCGAGTCCGCGCTGTCCTGGTAGAGCCGGTCGAACTGGTCCTTCGAGCGCTTGAACATCTCGTCCGAGGAGTGCTGCTGCAGCGCCATCATCGAAATGTCGTTGGTCTCAACCGTATAGGGCACCGAGTACATCGGCCCCTCGGTCGTCTCGATCGCGACGGGCTGGTCGTCCAGAACCCAGTCGGCGACATACTCGACACCGGAACGCCGCAAATAGTCGATAGTGTCGAAGGTCTCTGTCATGCCCGGGCTTTCCCAACCCCGGACCTTCTTGCCAGAGAATTTCTCGATCACGGCACAGGCCCGGTCGATCTGTTCCTGCTGGTCGTCATGCTTGTGCATCGGCCCCTGGACATAGCCGTGCCCCATGAACTCCCAGTCCGCTTCGAGCGCGGCTTCGGCGACCCGCGGATAGGCCTCGCAGACCCGGCCGTTCACGGCCATCGTCGCCTTGATGCCCCGGGAATTCAGCGCATCGAGAATGCGCCAGAACCCGACCCGCATGCCGTATTCGTGCCACGCCCAGTTGGGCAGGTCCGGCAACAGCGGCACACCCATGGGCGGCGGCAGGACCACGCGCGGCATCGGACGCGCGATATCCCAGTCCTCGACGTTGGCGATGATCCAGACCGCCATGCGCTTGCCGTCGGGCAGCTTGAACGGCGGCCTGTCAACGATGGCGGAGTAAGGGATGCGGTCCTTGAAAATCTTCATCTTTCCCCCCGGGGTCACGGAGCCGGGATTATGTGCAAACAGGGCCTGCAAGGCCAGTCCGCCACCACCCGAACGGGGCAGCTGTCCGAAAATTGATTGCCTCTCCCCCCGAAGCCGCTGTTAGGCTTTTCGCGGTCTGACACAAGAAATCGGATTTTCGAACGAACAGAACTCTTGGGGAGGAGAATCATGAAACTACGCACCGCATTCC
>JAYPUG010000030.1:0-11404 GCA_038133965.1 Rhodospirillaceae bacterium
GGTCCTCGTCGAAGAGTTCCTTCTTCTTGTCGGCCAGGTCCTTGAACCGCTGGAACGCGTCGCGCACCGCGTTGTCGCCCAGATTGTCGTAGCCCAGCTCCTTGAGCTTCTCGCGGAACGCGTGGCTGCCCGAATGCTTGCCCATGACCAGGTTCGACTGGTTCAGACCAACCGATTCCGGGGTCATGATCTCGTAGGTCTGGGCATTCTTGAGGACGCCGTCCTGGTGAATGCCGGACTCGTGCGCGAACGCGTTCGCGCCAACGATCGCCTTGTTGGGCTGGACGTTGAAGCCCGTAATCGTCGAGACGAGATGGCTCGCACGCGTGATCACCTTGGAATCCACGCCGCTCGTGAAGGGCATCGCGTCGTGGCGCGTGCGCAGCGCCATCACGATTTCCTCGAGCGCGCAGTTCCCGGCCCGTTCGCCGATGCCGTTGATGGTGCATTCGACCTGCCGCGCACCGGCACCCACGGCCGCCAGCGAGTTCGCCACGGCGAGGCCCAGATCGTTGTGGCAATGCACCGAGATCACGGCCTTGTCGATGTTGGGCACCCGATTGAAGAGCATCTCGATCAGAGCTGCGAACTCCTCGGGCACCGCGTAGCCCACGGTGTCGGGGATGTTGATCGTCGATGCGCCGGCGCGGATCGCGCTCTCGACCACCCGGCACAGGAAATCGTGCTCGGTGCGCGAGCCGTCCTCGGGCGACCATTCGACATCCGGGCAGAGGTTCCGGGCATGGCTGACGCTGTCGATGATCGCCTCGTGCACCTCGTCCGGTTCCATCTGGAGCTTGAACTTCATGTGCAGCGGGCTGGTGGACAGGAAGGTGTGGATGCGCGGGCGTTCCGCGCCCTTCACGGCCTCCCAGGCCCGGTCGATATCCTGGTGCGCGGCGCGCGCGAGGCCCGCAACGCTGGAGTTCGTGATCGTATTCGCCACTTCGCGCACGGCCTCGAAGTCGCCGTTCGAGGCGATCGGGAACCCGGCCTCGATGATATCGACGCCCATTTCCTCGAGGATCAGCGCCACACGTACCTTCTCTTCGAGGTTCATCGAGCAGCCCGGCGACTGTTCGCCGTCGCGCAAGGTCGTGTCGAAGATACGCACGTAGTCCGGATCCGCGCGATCGACGGCGGAATCCGGGGTGTCTTGGGTGTTGTCTTTGGCGGTCATGGGTCCTGTCTCAAATTCGATGGTTCGACTTAGGTTTCGAAATGTCCCCCTGAACAAACACAGGCCGGTCGGTCTGTAGCCGTTCAGGGGCGCCTAAGTCGCAGGGCCGCGCCGCCAAGAAGAAGCGCGTCGAGATCGAGGATGAGCGAGCGCACGGCCGCGCCGGAATTCCCGGTCGCACCGCTGATAAACGCATTCGCTCCACCGACGTTGTTCACGCCGCCGATCTCCCCATCATCGGCCCGGCGAAACAATTCCGCCGTAGCGAAGGAAAGATTCTTCGCCAAACCGTTAAGAAATGGTGAACTTTCCGTTCACCAGTATGAAAATAAAACGCCCTAACAGGCTTGTTTTAGAGCGGTTTTGCTGCGATCCGCAACGGTTTTGTTAACCAAACCGGCAAAAACGGGGAACCGACGCGATCTGCGTCCGCCCCCCGCCCGCAAAAGCACCCGCGCCTAGTTGCGCGACTTGTCCACCATCGCGTTCTCGGCGATCCACGGCATCATGCCGCGCAGACGCTCGCCGGTCTCCTCGAGCTGGTGGTCGGCCTGCAGCCGGCGCGTGGTCTTGAACGAGGTCTGGCCGACCTGGTTCTCGAGCATCCACTCGCGCGAGAACTGGCCGTTCTGGATCTCGGCCAGGATGCGCTTCATCTCGGCCTTGGTCTCGTCGGTGATGATCCGCGGGCCGCGGGTGTAGTCGCCGTACTCGGCCGTGTTCGAGATCGAGTAGCGCATGTTCGCCAGCCCGCCCTCGTAGATGAGATCGACGATCAGCTTCACCTCGTGGACGCACTCGAAATACGCCATCTCCGGCGCGTAACCGGCCTCGACGAGGGTCTCGAAACCCGCCTGGATCAGCGCCGAAAGCCCGCCGCAAAGAACGGTCTGCTCACCGAACAGGTCGGTCTCGCACTCTTCCTTGAAGGTCGTCTCGATGATGCCCGCACGGCCACCGCCGATCGCCGCGCCATAGCTGAGCGCGATATCGTGGCAGTTGCCGCTCGTGTCCTGGTGGACCGCCAGCAGGCAGGGCACACCCGCGCCACGCTCGTACTCCGCGCGGACCGTGTGACCCGGCCCCTTGGGCGCGAGCATGAAAACGTCCAGATCCGCGCGTGGCTCGATCAGGTTGAAGTGCACGTTCAGGCCATGGGCGAACGCGATCGCGGCGTTCTCCTTCATGTTGGCGTGAAGGTGTTCGTAGTAGAGGTCACGCTGCAGTTCGTCGGGAACGGCCAGCATGATGACGTCCGCCACCTTGGCGGCATCGGCAGACGACATGACCTCGAAGCCGGCGGCCTCGGCCTTGGCCGCGCTTGCGGAACCCGGCCGCAGTGCGATCACCACGTCGTTGGCGCCGCTGTCGCGCAGGTTCATGGCATGGGCGTGGCCCTGGCTGCCGAAGCCGATGATGACTACCTTCTTGCCCTTGATCAGGTTCACGTCCGCGTCGCGGTCGTAGTAAACGCGCATATCTCTCGTCCCCTGTTTTCCAGATTTTGTCGTGTTCGTGTGGCGGCACGGACCAACCCGCACCCGGTGTTGGCGGGGGTTTTACAGCGCCGCCCGCCACCGGGCAACGCCGCGTCCCGCCTTTGTGTCAGTCTTGCGCTTCGGGCACGAGGCTCGGCGTGCCGTCCTTGCTCCCTCTCGCAATCGCAACGACGCCGGAGCGAGCGATCTCTGTCTGGCCGAGGTTGCGCATGAGCTGGATGAAACTGTCCACCTTCTCGGAAGCGCCGCTCAGTGAGACCACGAAGGAATCGACACCGGTCTCGACGACACGGGCGCGAAAAATATCCGCGATGCGCAGGGCTTCGCGGCGCTCGGCACCCTCGTTCTCGATCTTCACCAGGGCAACCTCATGCTCGACATGCGGCCCCTCGTCGGTCAGGTCGTGGACATCGCGCACCGGCACGAGGCGTTCGAGCTGCGCCTTGATCTGTTCGATGATCATCGGGGTGCCCGTCGTCACCAGATTGATGCGCGAAGCGGAATCGTCCTCGCTCACCGCGGCGACCGTCAGGGTCTCGATGTTATAGCCCCGGCCCGAAAACAGGCCGACAACGCGTGCAAGGACGCCGGGCTCGTTGTCCACGAGCACGGCCAGCACATGCCGTTCGATGGGATCGTTCTTGTTCGCCATCACGCGATACTCTCGTTTCGGGTTGGTTCGGACAGGAGGGGCGCCGGTAGCGTCCGAGTTGCCCTAGACCAGGACCATTCCTTCCTCGGACTGCTCCTGCTCCTGCTGGTCCGCGAGGGTCAACAGGATCTCGTTGTGCGCGGCCCCGCCCGGGATCATGGGCAGGCAGTTCTCTTCCTTGGTGACGACCATGTCCACGAGCACCGGCCCCGGCGTCTCGATCATCTGGGTGATGACGTCATCGACCTCGTTCGGGTGCGTGGCACGCAGCCCCGTGATCCCATAGCTCTCTGCGAGCTTGATGAAATCGGGCAGCCCGTCGGAATAGGATTCCGAGTAGCGCGCGCCGTGCAGGAGTTCCTGCCACTGGCGGACCATGCCGAGCCAGTAGTTGTTCAGGATGAAGATCTTCACCGGCAGCTTGTACTGGGCGATCGTGCCGAGCTCCTGGATGTTCATCATCGTCGAGGCTTCGCCCGCGATGTCGATGACCAGCGAATCCGGGTGACCGACCTGGACGCCGATCGCGGCCGGCAGGCCATAGCCCATGGTGCCGAGCCCGCCCGACGTCATCCAGCGGTTGGGCTTGTCGAAGTGATAGAACTGGGCCGCCCACATCTGGTGCTGGCCGACCTCGGTTGTGACGCGGGCGTCCATGTCCCTGGTCAGCTCGTACAGGCGCTTGATCGCGTATTGCGGCTTGATCTCGTCGTTCGCCTCGAAACCCTGATCGAACTTCAGGCAATCGACCGCACGCCATTCCTCGATCTGCTTCCACCAGGCGTTGCGCGCCTTCTGGTTCGGCTTTGCGTCCCGCGCCTTCCACTTCTCGAGCATGTCCTCGACGACGCTCGCAACGTCGCCGACGATCGGCACATCCACCGCGATGTTCTTGTTGATCGAGCTGGGATCGATGTCGATCTGGATCTTCTTCGAACCCGGCGAGAACGCATCGGTGCGTCCCGTCACCCGGTCGTCGAAGCGCGCACCGATGGCCACCATCACGTCGCAATCATGCATCGCCAGATTGGATTCATAGGTGCCGTGCATGCCCAGCATGCCGAGCCACTGCGGCGACGATGCCGGAAACGCGCCCAACCCCATGATCGTCGTCGTTGCGGGATAGCCCGTCGCGGTGACCAGCTCCGTAACCAGTTCGCACGCGCGCTCGCCGGAATTGATGCAGCCGCCGCCGATATAGAAGATCGGGCGCTTGGCATTGGCGAGCAGATCGACCGCCTCCTCGATGGCGGCGTCCGCACCCTCGCGCTGGGGCTTGTAGTGGCGGTGGGTCACGTTCTCGGGCGAGTGATATTCGCCCTCGGCGAACTGCACGTCCTTGGGCAGATCGATCACGACCGGTCCCGGACGGCCCGCCGCCGCGACGTAGAAGGCCTCGTGCATGACCTGGCTCAGATCGTCCACGTCCTTCACCAGGTAGTTGTGCTTGGTGCACGGCCGGGTGATGCCTGTCGTGTCGGCTTCCTGGAACGCGTCGTTGCCGATCAGGTGCGTCGGCACCTGGCCGGTCAGGCAGACGACCGGAATCGAATCCATCAGCGCATCGGTCAGCCCGGTCACGGCGTTGGTCGCACCGGGCCCGGAGGTCACCAGAACCACGCCGACCTTGCCCGTCGATCGGGCATAGCCCTCCGCCATGTGGACCGCGCCCTGCTCGTGACGCACCAGCACGTGGCGAACCGAGTTCTGCTTGAACAGCGCGTCGTAGATCGGAAGCACCGCGCCGCCCGGATAGCCGAAGACGACCTCGACACCCTGGTCCGCCAGCGCCTTGATCACCATCTCGGCGCCGCTCATTCGTGTTCCAGACATCCTGCTCTCAGCCTCTTTCGTTCTCGCCGTTTGCCCGAACCCGTCCGGCCGGGACGGGCGGGATATACGAATCACATGCCCGACGCCAGCCCGATCCGTCCGGATTCCGGTGGACCGTGCGCACAACTCGTCCGCGACAGATAACGCTAGGCACAAAAAACCGCCGTGCGGCCAAACCCGTATGGGCCAAGACCGTCACAAGCGCGCACGAAACTTACGGAAAGATATTCAGACCGTCAACTCAGAAATGAAAATATTTCTTCCAGATTTGGGTAAGATAATTTCAACACCGGACAGGCATCGGCGCCGGGCAATTGATTGCGAAACCAGGTGTACTGACGCTTGGCGTAGTTGCGGGTCTGCTGCTGGGATGTGGCGATCGCATCGTCGAGCGACGTTTCGCCGCGCAGGTGCGCGGCCAGCGGCGCATATCCCAATGCCTTGAAGACCGGCAGGTCAAGCGCCAGTGCTTCGGCTTCGACATGGGCTGCCAGCGCGCGCACCTCATCGAGCGCGCCCGCCGCAAGCATGTCCAGGAACCGCTGGTCGCAGACCCGGTAGAGTTCGTCGCGCGGCGGCAGAAGCGCAATCACGCGGAACGGCAGGTCCGGCGGCGTTGCCGGCTCGTCCTGCCAGTCCGAAAGCGGCCGCCCCGTAGCCTCGACGACCTCCCAGGCGCGCAGCACGCGCTGGCTGTCGCCCGGATTCAGCCGCTCTGCGATTGCAGGATCGCGCGATGCCAGCTCGTTGTGGAAGGCGAGGCTGCCGATCTCACGCCGCCGGGCAGCGGCACGCGCGCGGATTTCGGCCGGCACCTCGGGCACCGGTGCGATTCCCTCCATGAGCGCCTTCAGATAGAGCCCGGTTCCGCCGACTACGACGGGCAGGCGCCCCGACGCGCGCACGGCATCGATCGCGGCATGCGCGTCGATCGCCCATTCCGCCGCCGAGCCCGGAGCGTCGGCGGGCCGATAGCCATACAGATGATGGGGGACGCGCGCCTCATCAGCCGTGCTCGGCCGTGCGGTCAGGATCCGCAGGTCGCGATAGACCTGCATCGAGTCCGCATTGACGATCTCGCCGCCGAGGCGTTCCGCGATGTCGAGCGCGATCCCGGATTTCCCGCTCGCGGTCGGGCCCGCGACGACGACGACCGGCCTATCCGCTTCGCCCGTCAATCAATCGCCCAGCGGATAGGAAACCAGGCCGTCGGCAAGCTTGGGCTCGAACCATGTCGATTTGGGCGGCATGACCTCGTTCGCATCGGCCACCGCCATCAGGTCCTCGATGCTGGTGGCGTAGAGCGCGAAGGCCACCGCCCAGTCGCCGCTGTCCACCCGCGCCTCGAGCGCTTCGAGGCCGCGAATCCCGCCGACGAAATCGATGCGTGGGTCGGTCCGAGGGTCGGCGATGCCCAGGACAGGTTCGAGCAGCCGGTCCGACAGCAGCTTGACGTCCAGCCGGTCGAGGGGCGGCGCATCTTCGCCCGGCGCATCCTTCGCCTCGAGCGCGTACCAGGTGCTGCCCAGATACATGCCGAAGGCATGCGCCTGGGCAGGCTTCGCGGCGGCGTCCGCCGGGGTGATGGTGAAATTCTCGGCGACCCGGTTGAGGAAATCTTCTTCCGCCATCCCGTTGAGGTCCTTCACCACACGGTTGTAGTCGAGGATGTTCAGTTCGTCGGTGGGGAAGGCAACGATCAGGAAGCGCTGGTGGGCATCCCCGCCCCCGCCGCGCCCGTCACGCATCTCCGCGACACGGGCCGCGGCCGCCGATCGGTGGTGCCCGTCGGCGATGTAGAGAACATCGACCGGCGCATAAGCCTCGAAGACCCGCGCCACCCCGCCCTCGTCCGTGACAGCCCAGATCGTATGGCGGATACCGTCGGGACGCGTCACGTCATAGGTCGGCTCACCGCCCGTGACGGAATCGAGGATTTCGCGCACGGAAGAGAGCGGCTTGTGGACGACCAGCACCGGCCCCGTCTGCGCATCGACGGCATCGATCTGGCGCACCCGGTCGTCTTCCTTGTCGGGCCGCGTGAACTCGTGCTTGCGCACGGTATTTTCCAGATAGGCGGCGACCGGCGTGGCGGCGACCAGTCCCGTCTGGACGTGGCTGCCCATGACGATCCGGTACACGTAATAGCTGGGCGCGGGATCGCGGATCAGGACCCCCTCCGCGATCATCGCTGAAAGGTTCTCTGCGCCCTTTGCGTACACCTCTTCGGCGTAGGGGTTCGTTCCGGCAGGCAGGTCGATTTCGGGTCGTGAGACGTGCAGGAAACTCCACGGTTTGCCTGCCGCCTGCTCTGCGGCCTCGTCGAACGAGACGACGTCATAGGGCGGCGCGGCCACGTCTGCCGCCCGGTCGGGACGCGGACGCAGGCCGGTGAAGGGATGCAGCAGATGGTCGGCGGACATGACCGTTTCTCCCGGTCGCTCGGGTGGCAGGCGAACGGCGTCCTCATCGCATATTGCATGCGCCCACGAAAGGGCCCGCAGACCGGAAACGAAAACGGCGGCGCCCCGAGGCGCCGCCGCTGTCACACCGGGAACCGGGTTCCCGGTTTCGCGTTACGAACGGTCGATGCGGACGGCGACGAACCGCCTGTCGCCGTTGCGGTTGATCTTGAGCAGGACCGAACTGCGGTTCGAATCCTTCGCCTCGCGGATCTTCTCCGCGATCTGGCCCGGCGTGCTGACCTCTTCCTGGCTCACCTCGACGATCACGTCACCGGGCAGCAGGCTCTTCTCCGCCGCCGCGCTGCCGGGATCGACCCGTGTGATCACGACACCGCGCAGATCGTCTGGCAGCGAGAACTGCTGGCGCATCTGGTCGGTGATCGAGGTTGCGGTCACGCCCAGCGCATCGATCGCGGCTTCCTCGGGCTCCGTCGCGTCACCGCGCGGCCCCGTGGAGGCAAGCACCGGCACTTCTTCTTCCAGCTCGCCCACCTGCACCGCGATCGTCTGGCGGCGTTCGTCGCGCCAGACCTCGACCGGCACGCTCTTGCCGATATCGGTCTCGGCCACGATGCGCGGCAGTTCGCGCATGCTGTCCACCGGCTTGCCGTCGAAGGTGAGGATGACGTCGCCGGCCTCGATGCCGCTCTTCTCGGCCGGGCCGCCTTCGGACACCGACGAAACGAGTGCGCCGCGCGCACTGTCGAGGCCGATGCTCTCGGCGATCTCGTCGGTGACGGTCTGGATGCGCACGCCCAGCCAGCCGCGCCGCGTCTGGCCGAAATCGCGAAGCTGCGCGATCACGCGCTCGGCGATTGCAGAAGGAATGGCAAAGCCGACGCCCACGCTACCGCCCGTCGGCGAGAAGATGGCGGTGTTCACGCCGATCACTTCGCCGTCCAGGTTGAACATCGGGCCGCCCGAGTTGCCCCGGTTGATGGAGGCATCGGTCTGCAGGAAGCTGTCGTACGGCCCCTGGTTGATGTCGCGTTGGCGCGCCGAGATGATCCCGGCCGTCACCGTTCCGCCGAGGCCAAACGGGTTGCCGATGGCGACGACCCAGTCGCCGACGCGCGCGGCGGTCGAATTGCCCCACGGAACGAAGGGCAGGTCGCGGCCCGCATCGATCTTGAGCAAGGCCAGGTCGGTCTTCGGGTCGCGCCCGATAAGCTCCGCCGTGTGCTGGCTGTCGTCGGACAGGGTGACCGTGATCTCGTCCGCGCCATCGATGACATGGTTGTTCGTGACGACGAGACCGCTGCGGTCGATGATGAAACCCGAACCCAGCGAACTCGCGCGCCTCGGGGCGCCCTGCGGGTTGCGGTTGAAGAAATCGCGGAACATGTCGCCGAAGGGCGAGCCCGGAGGCGCCTGCGGAATGTCCGGACCGCGACCTTCCGCGCGCACGACCTGCGTGCTGGAAATGTTCACAACCGTGGGCAGAAGCTTGTCGGCAAGATCGGCGAAGGATTCCGGTGCACCGCGCGCGCTTGCGGGCTGAGCGCCCAGCACGAGGGCGAGAGCGAGGAACACGCCGAGCAGGAACGCGCCTGCCGCGTTGGCGCGGCCGGCCGTCCAGCCCGCCCGTGCGGTTCTTTGCGGGGTGTGAGACGCAATCATTTTGCGATTTCTCCCGTTAGGTGCGTGGTTGCGTTCCGCCGGGACCACCGTCCCGGTGCTTTCATCATATGATGGACCGGGTGGGGTGGTTCAAGACACGACACAAACGCAGGACGACAACCGTGTCGCCGGGTCCCGATATGAGCGCCAATCATGGTCGCATTTGGGCACGTATCCGGCACCTTTGGGGCTTCGCCCCGCCCGCCCTGACAATCGCGTGAAACCGGCGCGATCCGTCCTAGACGTTGCCCAGCACCCAGAGCAGCCCGAGCCCCGCAACCGCTGCGACAAGACCACCCGAGCGCAGCGCGGAGGCCGGCACATCGAGCATCCGGGTGAGCAGCCGCTTTATCGTCTCGGGCGCGATCGCGTAGATCAGCCCCTCGACCACCAGGACCAAGCCGAACCCGATGAGGGCGAAGCTGAACCAGAGGCCGAGTTGCGCACCCATCGCGAAGCGTCCCTATCTGCCCTGGCCGCTGCGGCCCTGCTCGAGACGCCGCTCGATTACCCGGTCCGTGCCGCCCTGCAGGTCCCCGAAGTACTTGAAGAAGTCGCTGTCGGGCGCGAGCACCATCGTCGTGCCCTCGCGCGCAAACGTCTCCCGATAGGCTTCGAGCGAACGGAAGAACTCGAAGAATTCGGGGTCCTTGCCGTAGGATTCGCCGAGGATGGCGTTCCGCGTCGCATCGCCCTCACCACGCAGGGACTGGGCCTCGCGTTGCGCCTCGGCGACGATCTCGACCTGCTGACGGTCGGCCTCGGCGCGGATGCGGCGTGCGTTTTCCTCACCTTCGGCGCGGAGTTGCTGGGCCTGCCGCTCGCGTTCGGTGCGCATGCGTTCGTACACGGTCTGCGACACCGCCTCGGGCAGCTCGGACCGGCCGATGCGGATATCGACGACCTCGATGCCGAAGTCGGCGGTCTCGGTCGCGACGGAGTCGCGGATCGATTTCATGATGTCGTCACGCTGCTCGGACAGCAGGTCCTCCAGGTTCCGCTGGGCGACGAACTCCTTGACCGTCGAGGTCAGGATGTTGCCGAAGCGGTTCTGGAAGGTGAACTCATTGCGCACCGTCTGGAAGAACCGGCGCGGGTCGGTGATCCGGTAGCGTGCAAAGGAGTCCACGAGAATACGCTTCTGGTCGCGCAGCAGCATTTCCTCGGCGTCCGGATCCACGCTCAGAACCCGCTTGTCATAGGCGAGCGCCTCCTGGATCAGCGGAATCTTGAAGTGAAGCCCCGGGTCGCGGACCGTCCGCTTGTGCTCGCCGAACTGGAGCACGAGCACCTGTTCGGTCTCGCGAACGGTGAACAGCCCCGAATTCAGCAGGAAGCCGATGACGACGATCAGACCGCCGAGAATGGCGAGTTTGGCGCGGCTCATTGCTGGCCTCCCGTGCTGGAATTCCGGTTCCGGTTGAGCTCGTTCAGCGGCAGGTAGGGAACCACGCCCTGGCCGCCGCCGCCCTCGTCGATGATGACCTTGTCGGCCTTCTCCAGCACATCTCGGAGCGTCTCGATGTAAAGACGCCGGCGGGTCACGTCCGGCGCGGCGCGGTAGGTCTCGTAGATCTGGTCGAAGCGCGAGGCTTCACCCTGCGCCTCCTTGATCACCCGTTCGCGATACGCGGTCGCCTCCTCGACAATGCCGGCCGCCTCACCGCGCGCGGTGGGAACGATCCGGTTCCGATAGGCCTCGGCCTGGTTCTGCAGGCGCTCCTGGTCCTGGCGCGCGCGCTGGACGTCGTTGAAGGCATCGATGACGGGAGGCGGGGCCTCCGTCTTCTGGAGCTGCACACGCTCGACCTGGATGCCCGCGCCATAGCTGTCGAGGATCTCCTGCAGCAGATCGCGCGTGTTGGACTGTACGATCTCACGTGCCGTGGTCAGCAGGTCGTCCAGCGCGGTCTGGCCGACCACCTCGCGCATCGCGCTCTCGGCCGCTGCCTTCACCGTCTCCTCGGGGGAGCGGATGTTGAACAGGTACTCACCGGCGTTGGAGATACGCCACTGCACGGTGAAATCGACATCGGCGATGTTCTGGTCGCTCGTCAGCATCAGCGACTCGCTCTCGAGTTCGCGCTGCGAAAGCCCGCGCCCGGCCAGATCAGAGGCGTCCCGGAAACCGATGTTGAGACGGTTGATCTGGGTC
>JAYPUG010000031.1:0-11367 GCA_038133965.1 Rhodospirillaceae bacterium
GCCTTGATCGATGCGCTTATAGATGCGGTCGAGGAACGGTTCCTCTGGTCCCGGTTCGGGCTCTGATCGGGAAGGCGACGAAAGATGTTCGGATTTTCACTGACGAAACTTCTGGTGCTGGTCGCGGTCGTCACGTTCGTGATCTTCGCCTTCAAGATCGCCGCCCGGCGGTCGTCGGGCGTCGCCGACGAAGCCGACGAACCCGCAACCGTTGACACCGAATACGACCGCGATACCGACACCTATGTGGTGCGCGATCGCGAACGGCGGGACGGGGAATAGACCCGGCCGGATTTGCCGCCGCCGCTTGCCTTGACCCGCTGCCGACCCGCTTCTATTTTCCGGCGCCGACACGCTTTGGGAAAGCATTCCGGACAATGTCGCCCTCGAATACCGATGCGGCCCGCTCGGCGGCGTCGCCGCCTAGCTTTCAGGACCTGATACTCACCCTGCAGAGTTTCTGGGCGGAGCAGGGCTGCGTGATTCTCCAGCCCTACGACATGGAGGTGGGCGCGGGCACGTTTCACCCGGCCACGACCCTGCGCGCGCTGGGCCCGGACCCGTGGCGCGCCGCCTACGTTCAGCCATCGCGCCGCCCGACCGACGGGCGTTACGGCGAAAACCCCAACCGCCTGCAGCACTACTACCAGTTCCAGGTGATCCTGAAGCCGTCGCCGGCCGACAGCCAGGAGCTCTATCTGGCGAGCCTCGCCGCGCTAGGCATCGATGCGAACGCACACGACATCCGGTTCGTCGAGGACGACTGGGAGAGCCCGACCCTGGGCGCTTGGGGGCTGGGCTGGGAGGTCTGGTGCGACGGGATGGAAGTCAGCCAGTTCACCTATTTCCAGCAGGTCGGCGGATTCGACTGCGACCCGGTTGCGGTCGAACTAACCTACGGGCTCGAGCGGCTGGCGATGTATGTGCAGGGCGTCGAGAACGTCTACGACCTCGATTTCAACGGGGCAGGGACGAAGTACGGCGACGTGTTTCTGCGGGCCGAACAGGAGTTCAGCGCGTTCAACTTCGAACATGCGAACACCGAGGCCCTGTTCCGGCATTTCGCCGACGCCGAGGCCGAATGCCAGGCGCTGGTTGCGCAGAATCTGGCGCTGCCCGCCTACGATCAGTGCATCAAGGCGAGCCACACCTTCAACCTGCTGGACGCGCGCGGTGTCATCTCGGTGACAGAGCGCCAGGCCTATATCCTGCGCGTGCGCGAACTGGCGAAGGCCTGCTGCGAGACGTGGCTCGGGTCGCGAGCGGACGGGTAGCGCGATGGCCGAGTTCCTTCTCGAGTTCCTGTCCGAGGAAATCCCCGCGCGCATGCAGCGCCGCGCCGGCGACGAGCTGGTTCGCCTGCTCACGGCCGCGCTGAAGGATGCAAACCTCGCATTCGATGCGGTCGAGGCGTACGCCACGCCCCGGCGTCTGACCGTGCGCGCCGACGGCGTGCCGGTCGAGCAGCCGTCGCGGCAGGTCGAGCGCAAGGGGCCGCGCACCGACGCGCCGCAGCAGGCGCTGGACGGGTTCCTCGGTTCGATCCCCATCGCGCTGGACGCATGCGAGGTGCGCGAAGACAAGAAGGGCAGCTTCTACGTCGCCGTCTGGGAGGAAACCGGCCGGCCGACGGCCGACGTCCTGTCGGAGATCATCGTACAGGTCGCGGCCGACCTGCCCTGGCCGAAGTCGATGCGCTGGGGCGCGACACGGATGCGCTGGGTGCGCCCGCTGCACGGCGTGCTCGCCGTCTTCGATGGCAAGGTGCTGGATGGTGCGATCGATACCGGTGACGGAATGCTGGCATTCGGCGGGCAAACGCGCGGACACCGGTTCCTCGCCCCCGATCCCTTCGAAGTGTCGGCATTCGAGGACTACCGTGAGAAGCTGCGCAGCGCTCATGTGCTGGTCGATCCGGCGGAACGCGAGGCGGCCATCCGCGAACAGTTGCAGGCGCTGTGCGAGGCCGAAGGGCTTGCCGTTCCGGAGGACGACGCGCTCTATGCCGAGGTCACGGGGCTGGTCGAGTGGCCGACGGTTCTTGTCGGGACCATCGATCCGGATTTCATGGATCTTCCCGTCGAGGTCCTGGTTACCTCGATGCGCGAACATCAGAAGTATTTCGGGCTGCACACGCGCGACGGTGCGCTTGCGCCCCGGTTCGCCTTCGTCTCGAACCTGAACCCGGCCGATCCGGCCGCGATCGTCTCGGGCAACGAACGCGTGCTGCGCGCGCGCCTGTCGGATGCCAAGTATTTCTGGGACCTCGACCGCGAGACGCCGCTCGAGGACCGGGTCGCCGCGCTCGACGGCATCGTGTTCCACGCGAAGCTCGGCTCGGTCGGCGAGAAGGTTGCGCGGATCGCGAAGCTTGCCGAAGGGATCAGCGCACAGGCCGGCGATGCCGCGGCCGAAACCGTGACGCGCGCCGCGCGCCTGGCCAAGGCAGACCTCGTCACTGGTATGGTCGGTGAGTTTCCCGAGCTGCAGGGCGTGATGGGGCGCTATTACGCGACGGCGCAGGGCGAGGACGGCGCCGTCGCCGACGCCATCGCCGAACACTATTCCCCGCAAGGCCCCAACGACACGTGCCCGACCGCGCCCGCGAGCGTCGCCGTCGCGCTTGCCGACAAGCTCGACACCCTGTCCGGCTTCTGGATGATCGGCGAGAAGCCGACCGGCTCGAAAGACCCGTTTGCGCTGCGCCGGGCCGCGCTCGGGGTCATCCGGCTGATCCTTGAAAACGACGTGCGCATCGCGCTGCGCGAACTGTTCGCCGTCGCACGCGACGGTTACGCAAACACGGATGCGGAGCAGGACACGGACCTGCTGGCATTCTTCTTCGATCGCCTGAAGGTGCACCTGCGCGAGCAGGGGGTGCGCCACGACATCGTCGATGCCGCGCTCGGCGTGTCCGGCGGGGGCGACCTGGTGGCCATCGTGGAACGGGTCCGCGCGCTCGCCGCGTTCGCCGACTCCGACGACGGTGCCAATCTGCTGACGGCCTACCGGCGGGCTGCGAACATCGTGCGCGCCGAGGAAAAGAAGGACGGGGCCGCATTCGCGGGCGACGACTACGATCCGGGCGTATCGACGGACGAGCCGGTGGAAGCGGCACTTTGGACGTGCCTGCAGGAATCCGAGGGCACACTCGGGACTGCGCTTGCGGAGGAACGCTACGGAGATGCGATGCGTGCGCTGGCCGCCATGCGCGGCCCTGTGGACGAATTTTTCGATCGCGTCACCGTCAACGTTGACGACTCTGACGTGAGGCGGAATCGATTGCGCCTCCTCGCGCGCATCCAAGGGGTGATGAACAATGTCGCAGACTTCTCGAAAGTCGAGGGCGGATAGAGACACGATGACCGGCACGGTCGAGAAATGGGTTTACGGGTTCGCCGCGGGGACGTCCGAAGGTGGCGCGGAGATGCGGAACCTGCTGGGCGGCAAGGGCGCGAACCTGGCCGAGATGAGCAACATCGGGCTGCCGGTGCCGCCGGGCTTCACCATCACGACCGAAGTCTGCACCTACTACTACGATCACGGGGAACAGTATCCCGGGGAGTTGAACGAGCAGGTCGAGGCCGCCCTCGCGCTGGTCGAGAAGATGGTCGGTGCGACCTTTGGCGATCCGGAAAATCCGCTGCTGGTCTCGGTGCGCTCGGGCGCGCGCGCCTCGATGCCGGGCATGATGGATACGGTGCTGAACCTGGGCCTCAACGACACGACGGCCGAGGGGCTGGCGTCGCGTTCCGGCGATGCCCGCTTCGCCTTCGACAGCTATCGCCGTTTCATCCAGATGTACAGCGACGTGGTCATGGGCGTGGATCACTACCTGTTCGAAGAGGCGCTCGAGCAGCACAAGCTCGATCACGGCCTCATCCTCGACACGGACCTGTCCGCCGACGACTGGCGCACGCTGGTTTCGGAGTACAAGGCGATCGTCGAGCGCGAGCTCGATGCCCGGTTTCCGCAAGACCCGCGCGAGCAGCTCTGGGGCGCCATCGGCGCGGTGTTCGGCTCGTGGATGAACCAGCGCGCGATCACCTACCGGCGCCTTCACGGCATCCCGGCCGCATGGGGCACCGCGGTGAACGTGCAGGCCATGGTCTTCGGCAACATGGGTGACGATTGCGCGACGGGCGTTGCCTTCACGCGCGACCCCTCGACCGGCGAGAACATCTTCTACGGCGAGTATCTGGTGAATGCGCAGGGCGAGGACGTGGTCGCGGGCATCCGCACGCCGCAGCACCTGACGGTCGCCGGCAAGGAACGGAACGGCTCGGACCTGCCCGCCATGGAAGAGGTGATGCCGGAGGTCTTCGGGCAGCTGGCGGATGTTCGCGGGATTCTCGAGAACCACTACAAGGACATGCAGGACATCGAGTTTACCGTCCAGCGCAACAAGCTCTACATGCTTCAGACGCGCGCGGGTAAGCGCACGGCTGCCGCGGCGGTGCGGATCGCGGTGGAGATGGTCGATGAAGGGCTGATCTCGCGCGATGACGCGATCATGCGGGTCGATGCGGGCCAGCTCGACCAGCTGCTGCATCCCCGGCTCGATCCCGATGCCGAAAAGACGGTCCTGAGCCGTGGGCTTCCGGCCTCGCCGGGTGCGGCATCGGGCAAGATCGTGTTGCATGCCGACACGGCGGAAGACCTGGCGCGCAAGGGCGAGGACGTCATCCTGGTGCGCATCGAGACGAGCCCCGAGGACATTCACGGAATGCACGCCGCGCGCGGCATTCTGACGACGCGCGGCGGCATGACCAGCCACGCCGCCGTGGTGGCGCGCGGCATGGGCCGCGCCTGCGTCGCCGGCGCGGGCGAAATCTCGGTCGATTACGAAGCCGGACAGGTGCGGGTCGGCGGGCGTACGTTCGACGCGGGCGAGGTGATCACCATCGACGGTGCGACCGGCGAGGTGATCGAGGGCGAGATCGCGACGATCGATCCCGAGCTTTCGGGCGATTTTGCCACCCTCATGACCTGGGCGGACAAGACACGCCGCCTGCGCGTGCGTACCAACGCGGAAACGCCGGTCGATGCGAAGACGGCGCGCGAGTTCGGCGCCGAGGGGATCGGCTTGTGCCGGACCGAGCACATGTTCTTCGACCCGGATCGAATCGTTGCGGTGCGGCGGATGATCCTTGCAGACGATGTGGCCGGACGGCGCGAGGCGCTGGACGAGCTTCTGCCCTATCAGCGACAGGATTTCGTCGAGCTGTTCCGGATCATGGACGGATTGCCGATCACGATTCGCCTGCTCGATCCGCCCCTGCACGAGTTCCTGCCGAAGTCGGACGAGGAGATTGCCGAAGTGGCGCGTGCGGCCGGCCGCGATCCGCAAAAGATGTCGGACCGGGCGGCGCAGCTGCATGAATCGAACCCGATGCTCGGCCATCGCGGCTGCCGCCTCGGCATCACCTACCCCGAGATCTACGAGATGCAGGCCCGCGCCATCTTCGAGGCGGCGCTGGAGGTCTCGGCAGCGGCCGACGAACCGGTGCTGCCCGAGATCATGATTCCCCTGGCGGCCACGCGGCGCGAGATCGACATCCTGAAAGTCCGGATCGATCAGATCGCCGAGGCCGTGTTCGAAGAGAAGGGGGCGCGGGTCGAGTACCAGGTCGGCACGATGATCGAGCTGCCGCGCGCCGCGCTGCGGGCCGGCGAGATCGCCGAGGCGGCCGAGTTCTTTAGCTTCGGCACGAACGATCTGACGCAGACCACGTTCGGAATCAGCCGTGACGACGCGGCCGGGTTCCTTTCCGACTACGAGCATCAGGGTATCGTCGAGGTGGACCCCTTCGTGTCGATCGATATCGACGGTGTGGGTGAACTGGTGACGATCGCGTCCGAGCGCGGCCGCGCGACAAGGTCGGACATCAAGCTCGGTATCTGCGGCGAGCACGGCGGCGATCCGAAGTCGGTCAAGTTCTGCGACCGCATCGGCCTCGACTACGTGTCCTGCTCACCCTACCGGGTGCCCATCGCGCGATTGGCCGCCGCGCAGGCGGCCGTCGAGGGAGCGAACTGACGCCGTCGCATCCTTCGGACAACCCACAAACGAAAGCCGCGCCCCGAGGGGCGCGGCTTTTTTCGTTCTGGCGGTCGCTCAGTCGATCGGAAGAACGTTTCCGGGGAAGATGATCTCCTTCTCGCGCGGGGCGAACAGCTTGCGGAAGAAGGCCGCGATGACCTCTGCCCGTTCACGTTCCGCCATGCGCAGGATTTCCTGATCCGAATGATAGTGTGTGATCTTTTCCATTGTCGTGCTCCGACGCTCGGGTTTGTCCGTTTGGTGGAGCCTATGTGGGTCAGTAAATGTGACCAATCAAGTATTTAGACATGCATTTTATGCATAACAGAGATGATATGCTTCATTAAATGGCTGTTAAGTTCGAATATATGTGCCCACTTGGAACGGGTCAGGCCGCGATTATCGGCAGTATGGGAGAATCGGCTGCCTGTAGCGCGGCGCCGGAGGTCTCCTCCGCCTCAAGCCGGACCGACACGAGCAGGCGGTCGCCGGCGCGCGAGCGGATTTCACCGACGCTGCGTCCATCGGCCTGGACGAGAACACCCGGCAACTGGCTGTCGCTGGTGGCCTGGTAGGCGGCGAGCCGGCGCTTCACGAGGCCCCTGTATTTTGTGCGGGCCGTCAGTTCCTGGCCCATGTAGCAGCCCTTCTCCCAGTCGATCCCGTGCAGCAGGTCGATGTTCGATTCGAGCAGCGTGGACTTCTCGATCTCCATGTCGCGCGAGCCGTCGGGCACTTCGCAGGCAATCCGGAGGGCGTCGTAGGCCTCGAAGGAACCTTCGGGGATGCCGCGTTCGGTGACGATCGCGGACACCGCGTCTGCGGGCCCGATCAGCCTGACGCCGAGCCGGGCCGTCCGCGGATCGACGCACGCAACCGTGTCATCCAGCTGCTCTGCGTTGCCTTCCTGCGCCTCGAGGCCGAACTTCCCGGATGCACCGGCGCCGGTTACGGCGAGGACCGTCAGGTTCGCGGCGACTTCGAGTTCGACCCGCGCCCGTAGCCGAAAACGCGACAGCCGGGATACCAGGTCGTCTGCACGTTCGCGCTCGCAGTCGAGGAGGATTGCGTCGGGACGGCCTGCGAGAATGAAGTCGTGCAGGAACTTTCCCTGGGGAGTCAGCAGTGCGCCGTACGCGGCACACGCCGGGGATACCCGTTCGACGTCCTGGGAAATCAGGCCTTGCAGGAACGACACGCGGTCCTCCCCGGCGACGGCGACGACTGCACGCGGTAGGGCCGTATAAAGGACCTCGGAAGGGATATCGGACGCGTTTTCCTGCATGTCCGAAAAATATGGTCTGCCACACCGTGTGTGGCAACCGGTGTTTGCGGCTAATCCGCGAGGCGTGTGCCGGGCGGAACGTGTGGAACAAGCGCACACCTGTGCGTATAAGCCTTCTCGACATGCGTATCCTTTTCATCGGTCCCACCCGCATCGGCGATGCCGTTTTGTGTTCGGGCCTGATCGGTTTCCTGATCAGGAACTATCCCGATGCGCGGCTCACGATTGCGTGCGGCGAAAATGCCGCCCCCCTGTTCGAGGCGGTGCCCCGGCTCGAGCGGCTGATACCGATGACGAAACGCCCGCGCGCCGGCCATTGGTGGCAATTGTGGCGCGAGGTCGTAGGCAAACGGTGGTCGCTCGTCGTGGATTTGCGGAGGTCGGTCATTCCCTGGACCGTTCTTTGCGCCCGTCGCGCATCAGCGCCCGCCTCTCACAGCGAACGCGAACACGCGGTCGTGGATTTTGCGCGGGCTCTGGGTCTTTCGGACAATCCGCCGATCCCGCACTTGTGGCTGAACGAAACCCACCTCTCGCAGGCCGAGGAACTGATTCCGGAAGGCGGACCCGTCCTGGCACTCGGCCCGACGGCCAACTGGCGCGGCAAGACCTGGCGGGCGGAGAATTTCGTTATCCTCGCCGACCGGTTGACCGGCCGGCTTGGCGGGCCTGCGATCTTTCCCGATGCCCGGGTGGCGGTGTTCGGTTCCGAGGCCGAGCGTCCGGCAGCAGCCCGGGTCATCAACGCGATCCCGCAAGACAGGTGCATCGATCTGGTGGGCAAGGGCGACCTGCTGACCATCGCAGCGTGCCTCGACCGCTGCGCACTCTACGTGGGAAACGATTCGGGCCTGATGCATCTTGCCGCCGCAAGCGGTGTGCCGACCCTGGGCCTGTTTGGCCCGAGCCGGCCCGAACGCTATGCACCCTTGGGTTCGCGGACGGCATGGGTGCGCACGGAGAAGTCTTTCGAGGAGCTGGTCGGCGGCCCGGGCTATGATCACGAAACAACCGACACGCTGATGGACAGCCTGCCGGTCGAGACGGTCGTCGAGGCCGCCGTCGCGTTGTGGCGGCGCGCGGGAAGGGAGCCCGATTGATGCCGGACGGCAGACAGGTGCGGCTTTCGGCGCTGGTCGTTGCTCACAACGAGGAGGACCAGCTTGCAGACTGCCTTAGTGCACTTGCATTCGCGGACGAGACAGTTGTCGTCCTGGACCGCTGTACCGACCGCTCCCGCGAGATCGCCGAGAGCTGCGGCGCCGTGATCGAGGAGGGCGCCTGGGAGATCGAGGGCGTGCGGCGCAACACCGGCATCGCCCGGTGCTCGGGCGATTGGGTCCTCGAGGTCGATGCCGACGAACGCGTCTCGGCCGAACTGGCCGACGAGATCCGCCGCACGATCGCGACGGCGCCTTACGGGCACTTCCTCGTTCCCTATCACAACTATGTCGGCGACCGGCTGGTGGAGTTCGGCTGGGGCGCCGCGTGGGGCGTCAGCGCCACGGTGCGGCTGTTTGCCAAGTCGGAGTCGGATGGGCCTGCGAAGGTTTGGGGCGATCAGCGCATACACCCCGCGCTCGAGCTCAAGGGCCGTGCCGGACGGCTCGAAAAGCCCATGATTCACTACGTGGACCGGAACATCTCCGACATGCTGCAGCGTCTCGACCGCTATACGAGCGCGAGGGCATGCGATTTGCGCGAATCCGGTGATATCGGCAGTTTCGGCCATAATGTGCGGCGTATCTTCTCCCGATTCTGGAAGTGCTACGTCGCCCGGCGTGGATATCGTGAGGGCCGGTACGGGTTCCTGATCGCGCTGATGGCTGGTCTGTACCCGATCATCAGTTACCTGAAGGCAAGTCTCGAGGACGAATAGATTGCGACTGCTGCAAGCGATGGCGGGAGCGGAAGTCGGCGGTGCCGAGGCTTTCTTCGTCCGTTTGGCGATCGCATTCGAGAAGCGAAATGTCGAGCAACGGGTCGTTATCCGGAGCGACCGTGCCCGTGCGCGTGCCTTGCGCGCCGGCGGCGTGAAACCGGTCGAACTTCCGTTCGGGGGTCGCATGGACTTTCGTACGCGTCGGGCGCTTCTGCGCGAGATCGACCGCTACAAGCCCGATATCGTCCTGAGCTGGATGAGCCGTGCGACCTGGGCGACGCCCGGTTCCGATGGCGCGCACAAGTATGCATTGATCGGCCGGTTGGGCGGCTACTACGATTTGAAGTACTACCGGCATTGCGACTATCTGATCGGTAACACCCAGGACATTGTTGAGTACATCGTGGACGCCGGCTACCCGAGCGGTCAGGTCGCCTATCTCCCCAATTTCGTGCACCCGCCCGAACGGCCGGCCGCATCGCGGTTGGGGTTTGACACGCCGCTTGATGCGCCCCTGCTTCTCGCCATGGGGCGCCTGCACGAGAACAAGGGGTTCGACATCCTGTTGCGCGCGATGGCGAAACTGCCCGACATGTGGCTCTGGCTGGCCGGCGAGGGCCCTGAATCGTCACGTCTGTCGGCACTTGCCGATGAGCTTGGCGTATCCGATCGGGTTCGGTTTCTCGGCTGGCGTGACGATCCCGATGCCCTGCTGCTGGCATGCGATATTTTTGTTTGTTCCTCGCGGCACGAGCCGCTGGGAAACATCGTGCTTGAGGCGTGGGCGGCTGAGAAACCCGTCGTCGCCGCGGACGCGTCTGGTCCGAAAAGCCTGATCGGAGACAACGAGGCCGGACGCCTGGTACCGGTGGGCGATCCGGACGCACTGGCGGCGGCGGTCGGCGAGTTGGCTGGCAATGATACCCTGGCGAAGCAGGTTGCGGCCGAAGGAAGGCGCCGATACGAGCGCGGTTATACCGAGGATGCCGTTGTCGCGCAGTATCTTGAGTTCTTCGAGAAGGTGCGCTGACGGTGTGCGGGATCGCGGGCCTGATGGCGGCAGGCGGGTCGGTCGCCGATCCGGAAATGCTTCGTCGTTTGATGGACCGTCTGCGCCATCGTGGACCGGACGGTGACGGCACATACAGCGCACGCAACGTTGCCCTGGGTCAGACACGGCTCGCGATCATCGATCTCGAGACCGGTGGGCAGCCGCTCTACGAGTCCGGGGGTGCCGTGCTCGTTGCGAACGGCGAAATCTACAACTACGTCGAACTGCGTGAAGACCTGGACGGGGCGGGGTTCGCCACGCATTCGGATTGCGAACCGCCGCTTCACCTGTATCGACGGCACGGGCTCGATTTCGTCGATCATCTGCGCGGAATGTATGCGATCGCGCTCTACGATCCCATCGAGGGCCAGCTCGTTCTTGCCCGCGATCCGTTTGGCATCAAGCCGCTCTACTATGCCCAAACGGAGGGGGTTTTCGCGTTTGCATCCGAGCCTCAGGCGATCGTCGAAAGCGGCATCGTCGCGCCCCGGTTGAACCCGACCGCATTGTCGGAGTTGCTGCAGCTGCAGTTCACGACCGGGGCGGAGACGATCTTCGAGGGCATCAACCGGGTGCTTCCGGGAGAGACCGTGGTGGTTCGCGACGGCCGGGTGGTGGCGCGCCGCCGGCGGCCCGCGCTTCCGGCCGACCGGCCGGAAACCTGGAGCGAAGAGGAAGCGCTCGCGCGCCTCGATGCGGTGCTGCGCGACAGCGTCGATGTCCATCAGCGCTCGGATGTGCCCTACGGGATGTTCCTGTCGGGTGGAGTGGACAGTTCCGTCCTGCTGGCGCTGATGGCCGAACTGAACGACAAGCCTGTACGTGCCTTTACGGCGGGTTTTGTGGGCGCTTCCGTTCCCGACGAGAGGGAGCGTGCGCGGACAGTGGCGCAACGCGCAGGCGCGGAGGCGATCGACATCGCCATCGATGCCGACACCTTCTGGCGTGAACTGCCTCGCATTGCGGCGGTGATGGACGATCCGACTGCCGATTACGCGACGGTGCCGACCTATCTTCTGGCGGCCGCCGTGCGCCGCGAGGGTCTCAAGGTCGTGCTTACGGGCGAGGGCGGGGACGAACTGTTCGCCGGCTACGGCCGCTATCGC
>JAYPUG010000032.1:0-11146 GCA_038133965.1 Rhodospirillaceae bacterium
ATTTCACCAGCAGCGGGCAGGGGCGGTACTTGGAATCGGCAAGGCCTTCGTGCAGCACCTGCATCACCGACAGGCAGGTATCGAGGCCGATGAAGTCGGCCAGCTGCAGCGGGCCCATCGGATGGTTTGCGCCGAGCCGCATCGCCGTATCGATATCCTCGACCGAACCGACGCCCTCGTACAGCGTATAGACCGCTTCGTTGATCATCGGCAGCAGGATACGATTGACGATGAAGGCCGGGAAATCCTCCGACATCGTCAAGGTCTTGCCCAGCCGCTTTATAAACTGTTGCGAGGCCTTGAAAGTCTCGTCCGCCGTTGCGATACCACGAATGACTTCCACCAGCTGCATCAATGGCACCGGATTCATGAAATGAATGCCGATGAACTGCTCCGGCCGGTCGGTTGCGGAGGCAAGCCGCGTAATCGAAATCGACGAAGTATTGCTGGCAATCAGCGCTTCCGCCTTCAGGTTCGGGCACAGGACCGTATAAATCTTGCGCTTGACCTCCTCATTCTCGCTGGCCGCCTCGATCACGAGATCGCACTCGCCAAAACGGCTCAGCTGGACAGCTGGTTCGATCCGCTCAAGCGCTGCCTTGCGCTCGTCGTCGGTTATCTGTCCCTTGCTGACCTGGCGCGTCATATTTCCGTTGATCGTCGCAAGACCGGCAACGATGCGATCTTCTGTCATGTCGTTCAGGCGGACACTGAAGCCCGCCAGCGCACAGACGTGAGCAATCCCGTTGCCCATCTGACCCGCGCCAATAACTCCAACTTTTTCGATATTCACGAGCGTATTCCCACCAATGAAAGCAAGCTGCATCCGTTCGGGTCAGTGTGGACCCGGCGCATCCTAAACCGGGCCTGCAACAGTCTCACATCAATTACATGTCTGTTTCCAGCACACGTGTATTTTTATTTTCCGGCCTTCGCCAATTCCTCATCCAGCTCCGGCAGGGCCTTGAACAGATCGGCTGCAAGTCCGTAGTCAGCAATCTGGAAAATCGGCGCCTCCTCGTCCTTGTTGATCGCCACTATTACCTTGGAATCCTTCATACCGGCCAGATGCTGGATAGCGCCCGAAATGCCAACCGCAATGTAGAGTTCGGGAGCGACGACCTTGCCGGTCTGGCCGACCTGCCAGTCGTTCGGCACGAAGCCCGCATCGACCGCGGCGCGCGAGGCCCCCATGGCGGCGCCCAGCTTGTCGGCGATCGGCTCGATCAGCTCGAAATTGTCGCCCGATCCCATGCCGCGCCCGCCGGAGATGATGACACGCGCAGAGGTGAGTTCGGGGCGGTCGCTGCCCGATTCCGTCAGCTCGACGAACTGGGACAGCCCGCCGTCCGCGCCGCCATCGACGCTCTCGACGGAGGCGCTGCCGCCCGTGGCAGCCGTCGCATCGAAGGTGGTCGAGCGTACGGTGATGACCTTGGTCGCATCCGACGACTTGACCGTCGCCATGGCGTTGCCCGCATAGATCGGCCGGACGAACGTCTCGGCATCGACGACGGCGGAGATGTCGGACACCTGCTGCACGTCGAGCAGCGCGGCCACGCGAGGCAGGAAGTTCTTACCGAAGGTCGTGGCCGGAGCCAGGATGTGGCTGTACTCGCTGGCCAGCGAGGTCACCAGATCGGCGAGCGGTTCGGCGAGCGCATGTTCGAACGCCGGAGCGTCGGCGACACGCACCCGCGAAATGCCCTCGATGGCAGCGGCGGCGTCGCCGGCCGCCGCACAGCCCGCGCCTGCGACTAGGATGTCGATGTCGCCGGCCCTGGCGGCGGAAAGCTCGCGGGCCGCGGTCATCGTGTTGAGGGTCGCCGCCTTGATGTCGGCGTTGTCGTGTTCGGCAATGACGAGAATAGCCATCAGATGACCCTCGCTTCGTTCTTCAGCTTGTCCACCAGCTCGGTGACGGATTCGACGATCACGCCGGCTTCGCGCTGCGGCGGTTCCTCCACCTTCAGCGTCGCGAGCCGCGGCGCGGTATCGACGCCCAGGTCGCCCGGCGCCATCTCCTCGATCGGCTTCTTCTTGGCCTTCATGATGTTCGGCAGCGACGCGTAGCGCGGCTCGTTCAGGCGCAGATCGACGGTAACGATCGCGGGCAGCTTGATATCGACGGTCTCGAGCCCGCCATCGACCTCACGTACTGCGCGCGCGCCGCCGTCGGCGAGTTCGAGCTTCGATACGAAGGTCGCCTGGGGCCAGCCCAGAAGCGCGGCCAGCATCTGGCCCGTCTGGTTGGCATCGTCATCGATTGCCTGCTTGCCGAGGATCACCAGTTCGGGCGATTCCTTGTCCACCAGCGCCTTGAGCATCTTGGCGACCGCCAGCGGCTCCAGCTCGTCGTCGGTCTTGACGTGGATGCCGCGGTCCGCGCCCATCGCGAGCGCGGTGCGGATCGTCTCCTGCGCCTGCTGGACGCCCAGCGAAACCGCGATGACCTCCTCGGCGGTCCCCGCTTCCTTCATGCGGACGGCCTCCTCGACGGCGATTTCGTCGAAGGGGTTCATGGACATCTTGACGTTGGCGGTCTCGACACCCGTGTTGTCCGACTTCACGCGGACTTTCACGTTGTAGTCGATCACCCGTTTGACAGGGATGAGCAGTTTCATGGCGCTACCTGGTAGAGATCATGCTGCCGCCGTGGCCGCGCCGGCCTGACGGCCGGTTCGTTTCGGGCGGATGGTTCGTGTGTTTCTTTTCGCACTGCAACATGCCGAAGGGGCCAAATCGAGTCAATCGAACGCCAGCCCTGCGGAAACGGCATACGTGCGTCGTCTGTCCGCGCTCAGTCCCGGTTCTGCCCCGGTTTCCAGAGCACATCCGACCGGCCACTGTCGTTCAGCGCGCGGGCCAGGACAAACAGGTGGTCGGACAGCCGGTTGATGTACTTGAGCGCCGGCAGACTGACCGCTTCGCGCGCCGCGAGTTCAGTCATCAGCCGTTCCGCCCGGCGCGCAATGGTGCGCGCCATGTGCAGGTGCGCGGCGGCGGGGGAGCCGCCGGGCAGCACGAAGGATTCGAGCGGCGCGAGCGTCTCGTTCAACGCGTCGATTTCCCTCTCGAGCCGCGCGACCTGGGCGTCCGATACCCGGAGCGCGCCCTCGTCCTTGCGCGCGGCCCGCGCATCGTCTTCGGGCGTGCAAAGGTCCGCACCCAGATCGAACAGATCGTTCTGTATCCGCGCGAGCATGGAGTCGGCATCCGCATCGGTGTGGGTATGGAGCCGGGCCAGGCCGATGGCGGCGTTTGCCTCGTCCACGGTGCCGTAGGCTGCGACCCGGATGTCGTGCTTGGCGACCCTGTCGCCCGACCCCAGCGACGTCTCGCCGCTGTCGCCGCCGCGTGTGTAGATGCGGTTGAGGGTAACCACCGGTCAGCCGCCCGACGACGCCACGAAGACGAAGAGCAGGAAAAGCACGACCGCCACGGCCTGGAGCACGACCCGCAGGCGCATCAGCTTGTTCGCGTACTTGCTGTTGAATTCCCCGCCGCGCGCCATGGCGATCACCCCGAATATGAGCACAAGCAGTACGGCCGCGAGCGCGACGGCGAGCAGAATGGACAGAACCTTCATGCGCGCACTATAGGCGGCGGCAGGTGCCGTGACGAGAGCGCCGGCACGCGGTCAGCAGGCCATGTTCACCGGGATCGTGCGTGGGCGACGAAGTTGAGCATGCTGATCTGGTCCATCGGAGTATCCTTAGGGACGGTCCCGACATTGTGGCGACAGTTGCGCGTCCGGTTGACCCGATTTGCGAGCATTTGTAGGTTCCGCGCGATGAGCGGCATGCGGACCATTCTTATTGACGGCCCGGCGTACGCCCGACTTACGGGGCGGCGACCGGGAACCTGTGCCAACACACCGTCAATTCGAATGAAAGCCGTTCACCATGTCCTTACCAAATTATACGCAAACTGATCCGAGCGCCCGGACGGGCGCGGTATTCTGTTTCTCGGTCCGCGGTGTCGCAGATCCGGGTATGATGCCGCGTTTGATGGAACTCTGGGCGAAGCGCGGGCTCGTGCCCGATCGCTGGTATGCCGTGCGGAGTGGAATCGATGGCGCACAGATCGATGTCGATACCGAAGCTGGCGGGCTCGACGTGGTTCTCGCCGCCCAGCTCGCCGCGTCCATGCGCGCGATCTTCGGTGTTGCCCAGGTTCTCGTGTCCGAAAAGCGCAACACCGTTCGCGGATAGTCGCAGGAGGATGTGATGGCGCTCTACGATCACATTGCGGCGTGCAACGCACACAGCTTTGACGGGCGCCTGCCCTTCAAGGTGGGGGGCATGCAGGCAGGCTGGGTCGCGGAGGACCTCGCCGAACGCATGACCCGCTGGAAACAATACTTCAAGGTCTCCGACATGGAGGTCTCGATCCTCGACTCCCTGAACGATGTCGAGGCGCGCTCGAAGGCATTGGCCGAGGCGGGTGCGGCGCTGGTTGTCCAGAAGGTGCTTCCGCGCAATCGCAAGGAACTGTGCCCGGTCATGGAGCGGCTTGGTGCGCCCGTGCATCTGCGCATCGACCGCGCCTGGCTCGAGCCGTTCGGCATCACCTCCTACGGCGTGCATGTGAACGGCTACGTGCAGGGCAAGAACGGGCCTGAACTCTGGGTCGGCGTGCGTTCGAAGAACCGACCGGTTTCACCCGGCAAGCTGGACAACATGGTTGCGGGCGGGCTGCCTGTCGGGCTGACCGTCGAGGAAAACATGATCAAGGAAGCGGCCGAGGAAGCCTCGGTGCCCGAGGATCTTGCGCGGACCGCGCGCCCCGTGAGCGCCGTCAGCTACATGCTCGACACCGAGGCAGGTCTGCGCCGGGACATGCTGTTTATCTACGATCTCGAGCTGCCCGCCGATTTTGAGCCGGTGAACTCCGACGGCGAGGTCAGCGGTTTCGTGCGCTGGCCGGCGGCGCAGGCGCTGCGCGTCGTCGAGGAGACCGAGGAGTTCAAGTTCAACGTGAACCTCGTGATTATCGATTTCGCGATCCGCCACGGGCTGATCACGCCCGAACGTCCCGATTACATGAAGATCATCCGCGGCCTGCGGGCCTGGGGCTGAACCCCGGCTAGAGACCGTCGAACGCCTTCGCGCCCAACGCGAGCTGGCGGATGGCGCGCGCCCAAATCTCGTCCGGCTCGACCCCGTCCTCGCGCATCGCGCGCAGGGTGTAGGCGTTGTCGCGCTTGGCCAAACGTGTGCCCTTGTCGTTCGCGAGTAGCGGCGTGTGGTGCCATTCCGGCACCTCCAGCCCGAGTAGTGCCTGCAGGAGCCGATGGATGTGCGTGGCGGTGAACAGGTCCTCGCCGCGCGTGACCAGCGACACGCCCTGGGCGGCATCGTCCACGGTGACGGCCAGGTGGTAGCTGGTCGCCACGTCCTTGCGCGCGAGCACGACGTCCCCGAAGACGCCTGGATGTGCGGTCTGTTCGCCGCGTGTCCGGTCGAACCAGGTAAGCTGTCCGGCCTGTGCCACTGCCGCCTCCATGTCGAGCCGCAGCGCGTGCGGCTCGCCCGCCGCGATGCGTGCGCGCCGTGTGCCGGGGTCGAGTGCGCGGCAGATGCCGGGATAGACGGGGCCGTCGGGGCCGTGGCGCTGGTCATGGGGCGCCGCACCGGCGCGATTGATCTCGGCCGTGATGTCGGCGCGCGTACAGAAACAGGGGTAGAGCAGCGCGCGGTCGGAAAGCGCAGCCAGCGCCTCGCCATAGGCGTCCATACGTGCCGACTGACGCATGACCGGCTCTTCCCAGCGCAGGCCCAGCCAGGCGAGATCCTCGAAGATCGCGTCCTCGAACTCGGGGCGCGCGCGCCCGGTGTCGATGTCCTCGATGCGCAGGATGAACCGCCCGCCGGCCGCTTCCGCGAGCCGCCATGCGAACAGCGCGGAATAGGCGTGTCCCAGGTGGAGCAGGCCCGTGGGGGACGGCGCGAACCGTGTCGTGAGGGCGGAGCCGGCGGGCGCTGCGGCGTTCATGACTTTTTCCCTGCCACTTTTCCTCGCCACGTACGCCGGGCACAATCGCTGGCGCCGGGCACGTCGCCCGGGACCGGATGCGATCGATGATGCGATGAAAACACGCAAACGGCTAGAGGCCGGACTGCGCGAACTGGCCGCGCTCGATCCGCGCATGGGTTCGCTCTGGGACAGGGCGGGCACGCCGGGCCCGCGCGCGCGGCGGCCGGGTTTCGCGACCCTGCTGCGCGTGATCGTCGGCCAGCAGCTCTCGACCCATGCTGCCGCCGCGATCTGGGACCGGATGCGTGCGGCCGGGATTGCAGACGACGCCGCGGCGTTCGCTGCGACGTCCGATGACGGGCTGCGCGCGCTCGGCCTCAGCCGCCAGAAGATCGGCTATGGGCGCGGACTGGCCAAGGCGATCGCGTCGGGCGCGCTCGACCTGCCGAGGCTGCGGCGGATGGAAGACGAGGCCGCGATCGAGGCGCTGGTCGCGATCAAGGGGATCGGGCGGTGGAGCGCAGAGGTGTACCTGCTGTTCGCGCTCGGCCGGGCGGACGTGATGCCGGCCGACGATCTTGCCCTGCTCGTGTCGGCGGGCCGGCACCTGGGCGACGGCGAGCGCTGGACACCACGCGAGCTGCGCGACGCGGCCGAAGCCTGGCGACCCTGGCGCAGTGCGGCGGCGCGGCTGCTTTGGCATGCCTACCGGATCGAGGCAATATAGGCCGTCATGACCGATCCCATCCTATCGGGCCCGAGCTTCGGGCCGGCATCCGGGGACGCACCGCGCCGGCTCGTCGTCCTGCTTCACGGCCGCGGCGCCGCCGGCAACGACCTGATCGGCCTGGCGCCGCTGCTTGCCGAGACCTTGCCCGACACGCTGTTTCTTGCGCCTGACGCGCCCCAGCCCTGCGACATGGCACCGTACGGCCTGCAGTGGTTCTCGCTGATCGAGCGCACGCCCGAGAACATTGCGGCCGGGGTGCGCGGCGCTGCGCCGGCGATCGACGCGTTCCTCGACCATCATCTTGCGCGCCTCGGCCTGGGCGACGGCGATCTCGCCCTGTTCGGGTTCAGCCAGGGGTGCATGATGGCCCTGCATGTGGGATTGCGGCGGTCCGCCGCGCCGGCCGCAATTCTGGGCTACTCGGGCCTGCTCGCCGATCCCGGGGCGCTGGCTTCGGAGGTCACGGTGCGCCCGCCGGTCCTGCTGGTGCACGGCGAGGCCGACCAGATCGTTTCCCACGCCGCCCTCGCGGCGGCGGAAGAAACGCTGAAAGGTGCGGGCGTGCCGGTCGAGGCGGTCAGCCGGCCGGGCCTGGGGCACGGTATCGACGAGGACGGCATCGCGCGCGCGGCCGTCATGCTCGCGGACGCCTTCGGCACGGCATAGTCCGCCCGTCCGAGTGTGACAGATTGGTTGCAAGGTGTTGTGTTCGTTGTGAAAAATTTGCGGTGACTCGGGTGCGTCCGTTACTTTGCACCTGCGATCGTTCGGAGGATTAACCCGGGGAGGGGAGCGATGGACGTCGCGCTGGAGAAGTGTCCGGCCCTGGTGCTCAACGCGGACTTCAGACCGTTGAGCTACTTTCCCCTGTCGATCTGGCCCTGGCAGGAGGCGGTCAAGGCGACTCTGATGGGCCGGGTCAACACGGTCGCCGAATACGACCGCGTTATCCGTTCCCCCAGTATCGAGATTGCCCTGCCGAGCGTGGTCTCGCTGAAGGAGTATGTCCGGCCGGCCGAGAGGCCCGCGTTCACCCGCTTCAACGTCTTCCTGCGTGACAAGTTCACCTGCCAGTACAGCGGTCAGCGCCTGCCGGCACATGAGCTCACCTTCGACCATGTCATCCCCCGCTCGCGCGGCGGGCGCACGTGCTGGGAGAACGTCGTCACGGCGTCGAGCGACTACAACCTGCTGAAGGCGAACCGCACGCCCGAGGAGGCCGGCATGACGCTGCTGGCCCGGCCGCGACAGCCCGATACGTGGGAACTGATCGAGAACGGGCGGTCCTTCCCGCCGAACTTCCTCCACGAAAGCTGGCGCGACTACCTTTACTGGGACAGCGAACTGGACGCCTAGGGCAGACGGTTCGGAGAGGCTAGAACCGCGTCGAGAGCCAGATGGCTGCGCGCGAACCGGCCTTGATCGCTTCCGACATCAGCCGGTAGCCGGGCGCTGCCTCGGCCTCGTGTTCGAGGCCGGTGTCCTTGTGCGCGATCTCGTCGGCGCGGAACTCCTCGATCATGTCGCGCAGCTCGGCTTCGTCGTCGCCGAGCTGTTCGGCCTGGCGGGCGTAGTGTTCCTCGATCACTTCCTCGACCGCCACGGTGCAGGCCATTGCCGCGCGTTCGCCGAGCACCGCGCTTGCCGCGCCCAGCGCATAGCCGGCGGCATGCCACAGGGGGGACAGCACGGTCGGGCGCACCCGGCGTTCGGCCATCAGCCGGTCGAAGGCGTCGAGATGCTTCTGTTCCTGCTCCGCCATGTGCCGGATCGTGTCGCCCACCGGGCGGTCGCCGAGCACGGCAAGCTGGCCTTCGTAGATGCGTGCCGCACCATACTCGCCCGCATGATCGACGCGGATCATGCGCGCGACAAGCTCTTCCGGCCCCGGGTCGCCGGGCAGCCGGTCCTCGCCGGTCACACGCGGACGTCTCTTCTCCTGCCCGGTTTCGGTCATGAAGGGCTCCGCCACAGTGTTCGCGCCGCCCAGACACTTGCCGCCGCAAGCGCGAGGGACGCGATGAGGTTGTAACCCGCCAGCGAGACGCCGAACAGGGACCAGGGCACCTCGTCGCAGCGCACAACGGGCGTGGCGAACAGGCGCGTCCTGAGTTCGTCGATCGAAAGGTTCGGATCGTTCAGCGCGCCGCCGCCGCACGACGAAAGCCCCTCCCACCAGTACTGCTCGACGCCGACATGGAAGCCCGCGATTGAGGCGCCGGCGAGGAACACCACGGCGCCCGTTCCTGCGAGCGCGGCGATCCCGCGCGCACCGATGCGGCGGGCGGCAATCACGCCGACCAGGCCGATGGCCATCGCTGCCCAGTAGGGCCAGCGTTGGTAGAGACACAGCGTGCAGGGTTGCAGGCCGCCGATGTACTGGAAGGCCCAGGCGCCCGCGAGCATCGCGAGGCTGGCTGCAAACGCGGCGGCCGGCCAGGTGCGCGGTCTCTCGGTGAGTGCGGCCTGCAGATCGGTGGCGGTCATGGCCCTGATATAGGGCGCGCGGCGCGGAACCGCCAGCGTCCGGGCGCTAGACGACGAACTCGATCAGGAGGAAACCCGCGACGAGCAGCACGACGAAGGCGAGCGCGACCCAGCCGAGATAGCGCTCGACGAAGTTGCGGATGGGCGGGCCGAAATACCAGATGAGCGCCGCCACGATGAAGAACCGTGCGCCGCGCGAAGCGACGGACGCGATACCGAAAACGAACGGGTCGAGCTGGGTCACGCCGCTGGCGATGGTGACGACCTTGTAGGGGAAGGGCGTCACGCCGAAGATCGCGACGATCCACGCCCCCAGTTCGTTGTAACGTTCGGTGAAGCGCGCAAAGGCCGCCTCGAACCCGTAGAAGGCGATGACCGGCTCGCCCAGCGTTTCGAACAGGGTGTAGCCGATCAGGTAGCCGAAATAGCCGCCGGCGACCGAGGCAACGGTACAGACGGCGGCCAGGCGCCACGCCTTTGCGCGCGCGGCGAGGATCATCGGAATCAGAAGGACGTCGGGCGGGATGGGGAAGAACGAACTCTCGACGAATGCGACGGCGGCAAGGACCCAGACCGCGTGGCGGGACGCGCCGAGGCGCATGGTCCAGTCGTAGGTCGCCTGAAGCATCGGAACCTTCCCCCGTGGAGGCACCCGATGTGCCCCGAACGTTCCCGGCGCTTTATCAGGCGTATGCGAATCTGTCCAACCGTCGCCGTATCGGATTGGGACCCGTGCTACTGGCGGCGAATCTCGCGTACGAACACGGTGGTGCCATCGGGATCGAACTCGACCACCCAGCGGCCCGTATGTTCGAAAACGGCCGTGTTCAGACTGACCTGGAGGTTGTCGGGCTGAACGCCGGGGGTGCGGGCGCCGCTGGCCGGCCAGACCGCGAGACCGACGATCACCATGACCCAGAGGACCAGAAGTCCGACGAAGATACGTATTTGCGTGTTCATGTTTCTCTGCCCCGTTTGCGATTGCTTTCCTTCGCCCCTCAAACATGGGACGGATCGCGCAAGCGCGAAGTGACGGGCATCACAAGGAAGCGAATTGTTGCGGTTGACGCTTTGGCGCCCCGGGACTTAAGGAAGGCCCACGTCGCGGGCGCCCCTGTGGCGGAATTGGTAGACGCGGCAGACTCAAAATCTGCTCTGTGTACGCAGGTGGGGGTTCGAGTCCCTCCAGGGGCACCACCCTTCGCTCGGGGATATTCGCCGCGACAGGGAGGAAAGCATGCCCGTTATCGTGCGCGCAGCCGAACAGATCGCCGAGGAGGTGGAACCGGGTTGCCGGATTGCCTCGCTGTTGAATCCGACGTCGATCGGGAACGACCAGATCGAACTCACGCGCTTCGTGCTCGACGCGGGCGCGGTTTACGACCTTTCGCTCGTTGCCGGCGCGATCGGCTGGCTCCAGCTGCTGTCGGGCTCGGCGGAAGCCGACGGTGCGGATGGCGTGCTCACGATGGATCTGATCGTCTATCTGCCGCTCGGCCATGCGGGGCGGATCACCGCCGGCGCGGGCGGCGCCGAGGTCCTGCTTGCCACGGTACCGGATGCGGCCCGGTTCGACCCGGATATCGCATCCATGCCCGGCGGCGCGCGCACCGTCGATTGGACGCGCGAACCCGTTCTCCAGTCCGAGCACGACGCGCGCAAGCGGGTCTATATGGCGACGCCCGGGCTGACGGGCACCAAGGCCTTCAAGGGCGAGATGATCAGCTATCCGCCCGGCACCGCCGCGCCGGAGCACCATCACGAGGGCGCGGAGCACTTCCAGTATGTGATTGCGGGCGAGGGTACGGCACTGCTCGACGGTGTCGCGCACACGCTGCGCGCCGGCGATGTGCTCTACAACTACGAGCATGAGCGCCACGCCTTCTTCAATGAAAGCGACGGGGATTTCGTCTTCGTCGAGTTTTTCGTGCCCGGCGCGTGCGCGACGGT
>JAYPUG010000033.1:0-11075 GCA_038133965.1 Rhodospirillaceae bacterium
TGGGCTAGATAATCGTCCACCACATGATGAGCAGCGCGATCGCAAGCGCCACGGCCGAGTAGGTCATCAGGCGCAGGAAGCCTCCCCAGGTCTTCCACCGCCGGTCGAGGTCCATGTGTTGCTCGGACATGTTTGCTCGCATCTCTGGTTGCGGGTGATTTCGGTTTTTATACGCGCGCTGCGCGGGCAGTCAAACCCCTGTCGGGGGCGGGTTGGTCAGCGCCCCGTTGCCGTCCGCCGGCCCATCGACAACGGCGCGGTCGCCTTCGATCCGGACCCTGCCTTCGGCGATCAGCCGCACTGCCAGCGGGTAGCATTCGTGTTCACGCACGAGGATGCGCGCCGACAGGCTTGCCACATCGTCATCGGGCAGCACGGGCACAGCGGCCTGTACGAGGATCGGTCCTGCATCCATTTCCGCGCGCACGATATGGACCGTGCAGCCGCTGACCCGGACACCGGCGGCGAGCGCCTGCTCGTGCGCGTCGATCCCCTTGAAGGCGGGCAGCAGGGAGGGGTGGATGTTGATGATCCGGTCGTGCCACGTCTCCACGAACCAGGACGAGACGAGGCGCATGAAGCCCGCGAGGCAGACAAGTTCGACGCCCGCGGCATCCAGGGCCGCGCTCACCTCGCGGTCGAATGTCTCGCGGTCCGGGAAGTCGTCATGCGGAATGACGCGGGTCGCGATGCCGGCCGTCTCGGCATGGGCAAGCCCGCCCGCACCCGCCTTGTTGGACAGGACAAGCGCGATCTCGGCCGGATAGGCGGGGTCGGCGCAGGCGGCGATCAGGGCCTGGAGGTTCGAGCCGCGGCCCGAGATCAGCACGCCGAGCTTCAACCGCGCCATGATCTCAGCTGCGCTCGAACAGCGTATCGAGGCGGTCGATCGCGACGCCACCATCGGGATCATTGATCGTCTCGCCGATGATCCGTGCGGTTTCGCCCGCTGCGTCGAGTTCCGCGATTGCCGCGTCGGCGGTGTCGGATGCGACGATAGCGACCATGCCGATGCCGCAGTTGAACGTGCGGGCCATTTCCGGTTCCGCGACCCCGCCGGCATCGCGAAGCCACGCGAAGACGGGCGGCGCGCTCCAGCGTGTGGCGTTGAGCCGGACGCCGATCCCGTCGGGAAGCACGCGCGGGATATTCTCGATCAGGCCGCCGCCCGTGATGTGCGCGAATGCCTTCGCACGGCCTGAGCGGGCGAGCGCGAGGCACGCCTTGACGTAGATCCGCGTCGGGGCGAGCAGGGCTTCACCCAGCGCCGTTGCCGGATCGAAGGGCGCGCGGTCGGAGACGGCGAGGCCGGCGCGGTCCACGATCTTGCGCACCAGCGAGACCCCGTTGGAATGCACGCCGCTCGACGCGATGCCGATGACGGCATCGCCTGCGGCAACCGGACGGGCGGGATCGGGCAGTCCGGTGCCGCGCTCCATGGCGCCGACCGCAAATCCCGCCAGGTCGAACTCTCCGGCCGCGTAGAGCCCGGGCATCTCGGCGGTCTCTCCGCCGATCAGCGCGCAGCCGGCCTGCCGGCAGCCTTCCGAGATGCCGCGCACCACGTCGGTCGCGGTCGCCGGCTCCAGTCCGCCGGTCGCGAAATAGTCGAGGAAGAAGAGCGGCTCTGCACCCTGGACGACGAGGTCGTTGACGCACATCGCGACCAGGTCGATCCCGACCGTGTCGAAGATGCCGGTGTCGAAGGCGAGCTTGAGCTTGGTGCCGACCCCATCCGTCGCGGCGACGAGCACGGGGTCCTCGAAACCGGCTGCGCGGGGGTCGAACATGGCGCCGAAACCGCCCAGATCGTCCACCGTACCCGCGCGCTTCGTGGTCGCGGCGAGCGGTCGAATCGCATCGACGAGCGCGTTGCCCGCCTCGATATCGACGCCGGCATCCTTGTAGGAAAGGCCCAGTGTTTCTCTCCCTTGCCCGCGTGCTGCCCTAATCGTGCTATTGCTTGTGCACCGGCTTCCGGTGGCGCGCATGCGCGGTTCGAATCGGATCGTCACTCGAATTTACAATAGGTGTTTCAAGGTCATTTGCAATGCATCGCTCGACCCGGATATCCACGGCTTTCGCGCTCTTTTCGTTCGCCCTGCTGACGCTCGCGGACCTTCCCGCGCAGGCGCAGGGGGACGACATTGGCGCGATCTTTACCGTGCGGGACGTGGCGCTCGACGAGACGGCGGCAACCGCCGCGGCCGCGCGTTCGGCCGCGCTCGAAAAGGGCCAGCGCGACGCGTTCGGGCGGCTGGTGGCCCGGCTGACCCGCAGCATCCACCGTTCGCGCCTAGCGGGCGTGGATGCCGCGACCCTCGGTTTCCTGGTCGGCTCGCTGCGCATCGAAAACGAAAAGACGTCGGATGTGCGCTACCTGGCCGACCTGACCGTGTCGTTCAAGCCGGAGGCGGTCCGCGGCTACCTGCGGTCCGCAGGCGTGCCCTACGCCGAGGTGCCGAGCGCGCCCGTGGCCGTGATCCCGGTCATGGAGGCGGACGGGCAGTACCGCCTTTGGGAGAACCCCAACCCCTGGCGCGAGGCCTGGCGCGATTTCCGTCCGGGGGCAGGGCTCGTACCCGTCGTCGCACCGGTCGGTGACCTCGCCGACTTCGCCGACCTCGGCACGGCCGAGGCGCTGGCGGGCGATCCGGCGTCCTTCGCCCCGTTTCTCGAACGCTACGGCGCGGGCTCGGCGCTGGTTGCGATCGCGTCGTTCGGTCCCCCGGGGCCGGGCGCCCTTCGTCTCAGCGTTACGGGCAGCCGGATCGGTGCCGACGGGCCGCCGCTGCTGGTCAATCTGACGGCTGCGGAAGGCGAAGCGGCCGATGCATTCCTGCGCCGCGCGGTCGCCACCATCGTCGAACTCCTAGAGGACGACTGGATTGCATCGAACGCCGTGACCTTCGGGGTGGTGTCCCGGTTGCGCGTGGCCGTGCCGATCGGGTCGCTCGGCGACTGGGTGGCCGTGCGCACGCGCCTCGAACGGGTACCGTCGATATCCGCTCTCATTCCCGTTGCGCTGACTGCCAGTTCGGCGGAAATCGAGATCGAGCACCTGGGCACGCGCGACCAACTCGTGCGGACGCTGGAACGTTTCGACCTGGCGATGGAGGAGACGGGACTGGAGCAGCCGCCCGACGGGTCGCCGAGCCACATCATCCGGCGAACGGACGGGTGAACGGAGCCGCCGACGTGACCCGCCAGCTTGCCCTGGATCTGAAGCCGCGCACCGCGCGCGGTCGCGCGGACTTTCTGGTTGCGGAAAGCAATGCGGCTGCGGTCGAGTGGATCGACCGGTGGCCGGCCTGGCCGAGCCGCGCCCTCGCGATCTGGGGCCCCGCAGCGTCGGGAAAGACGCACCTCGGCCACGTCTGGTGTGCGTCGAGCGGCGCGGATGCCGTCGGGCCAGAGGATGTGCGTGCGCACGATGCTGCGGCATTGCGCGCGCGTAACGCCTGCCTATTCGTTGACGGTGCGGACCGGCTTGCGGGCACGCGCGAGGACGAGGAGGCGTTTCTGCACCTTTACAATTACATGCTCGAGACCGACGGGGCGTTGCTGCTTTCCGCGCGCGAGGCGCCGGGCCGCTGGCGGATCGGACTCGCCGACCTGGCCTCGCGCATGCGTGCGCTTTCGGGTGCGGGTATCGAGGCGCCGGCAGACGAGTTGCTTGCCGCCGTGATGGTGAAGCAGTTCCAGGACCGCCAGCTGCGCGTCGGCGAGGATGTGGTCGTCTATCTGCTGGCGCGGATCGAACGCTCGTTCGCCGCCGTCGCGGCTGTCGTGGCGGATATCGATGCGGCGGCGCTGGAGCGCGGCCGTGCCGTGACCGTGCCGCTGGCACGGGAGGTTCTGGAAAAATCGAACGACCGGGCCGAGCTGTAATCGCTTTGCCATTGAACGGTCATAAATTGCGGACATGGTGTCCGCACGCTAGCTTGTTGTTTCCAAACCCTTTTGACGCGGCACATGCCCGTCCTGTTGAGGCTCACGTGGTTGCCGAAGATACCGCTTCGTTCGAGGCCGACGCCGGAACCGTTCCGGCGATTGCCCCGGATTCTCCGGACCGGTTCATCAACCGCGAGCTCTCGTGGCTGGCGTTCAACGAGCGCGTGCTCGAAGAGGCGGAAAACGCAAACCATCCGTTGCTGGAACGGCTGCGGTTCCTGTCCATCTCGGCCTCGAATCTCGACGAGTTCTACATGGTCCGCGTGGCCGGCCTGAAAGGGCAGGTCGAGGCGGGGGTCTCCACACTGAGCCAGGAGGGGCTGTCGCCCGACGAGCAGCTGTCCGCCATCAATCAGCGGGCGAGCGCGCTAATGTCCGAACAACAGCGTATATGGCGTTCGCTTCGCAGTGAGCTGCGTGAGAACGCGATCGCGGTGGTCGATCCCGAGGAGCTTACCAACGAGGAGCAGGCCTGGCTCGAAGGGCGATTCATGTCCGCCATCTTCCCGGTTCTGACCCCGCTCGCCGTCGATCCAGCGCATCCGTTCCCGTTCATTCCGAATCTCGGACTGGCGCTGGCGCTGGAGCTTTATCGCGCGAGCGACAACCGCAGCATGATCGGCCTGTTGCCGCTACCTGGCCAGATCGACCGATTCATCCGCCTGCCTGGAAGCGAGATGCGCTTTATCCTTGTCGAGCGTTGCATCGCGATGTTCCTCGACAGGGTGTTTCCGGGGTTCGAACTGCGCGGCATGGGGACCTTCCGGGTCATTCGCGACAGTGACATCGAGGTCCTGGAGGAGGCCGAGGATCTCGTCCGGCTTTTCGAAACGGCGCTCAAGCGTCGGCGCCGCGGCTCCGTGATCCGCCTGACGATCGACAGCGGAATGCCGGACAGCCTGCGCCGCTTCGTGACCGAAGAAATCGACGTGGACGAGCGTGACACCTTCGTCCTCGACGGACTGCCGGGTCTCGACAGGACGAAGGAACTGATCGTCGAAGAGCGGCGCGACCTGCTATTCAAGCCGTTCAACATCCGGTTTCCCGAGCGCATCCGTGACTACGCGGGCGACTGTTTCGCGGCGATCCGGGATAAGGACATTGTCGTCCACCATCCGTTCGAATCCTTCGACGTGGTCGTGCAGTTCCTGCGTCAGGCCGCGCGCGATCCGCAGGTGGTGGCAATCAAGCAGACCCTGTACCGGACGTCGGAAAACTCGCCCGTCGTGAGCGCGCTCATCGAGGCGGCAGAAGCCGGAAAGACGGTGACCGCGCTGGTCGAACTCAAGGCCCGCTTCGACGAGGAGGCGAACATCCGCTGGGCGCGCGAACTGGAGCGCGCCGGCGTGCAGATCGTCTATGGATTCATCGATCTGAAGACCCATGCCAAGATCAGCCTGGTCCATCGACGCGAGGGCAACGACCTGCGCACGTATGCGCATTTCGGCACCGGCAACTACCACCCGATCACCGCGCGAATTTATACAGACCTCAGCTATCTGACCCAGGACCCCGTCCTCTGCCGCGATGCCTCGCGGGTGTTCAACTACATGACGGGCTATGCGCGTCCGGAGGGGCTGGAGAAGATCGCCGTTGCCCCCGTCGATCTGCGCGAGACGCTGATGCGGCATATCGAGGAAGAAATCGCGCACGCCAAGGCCGGCCGCCCGGCCGAGATCTGGGCCAAGCTGAACAGCCTCGTCGATGGCGATATCATCGACGCGCTCTACCGCGCCTCGCAGGCGGGCGTGATGATCCGCCTGGTAATACGGGGAATCTGCTGCCTGCGTCCTGGCATTCCGGGCTTGAGCGACAACATTGAGGTCAAGAGCATCGTCGGGCGCTTCCTCGAACATTCGCGGATCGCAGCGTTCGGCAGCGGCGAGGAACTGCCCTCGCCGAAAGCGAAGCTCTACATCTCGTCGGCCGACTGGATGCCACGAAACCTGAACCGGCGGGTGGAGCATCTGGTGCCCATCGAGAGCGGCACCGTGCACCAGCAGATTCTCGATCAAATCCTGGTTGCGAATCTGATCGATCGCGCCCAAAGCTGGGAAATGGGCCCCGACGGGACCTACACCCGGATCGATACGAATGGCGAGCAGGACCCATTCAGCGCGCACAACTACTTCATGACCAACCCCAGCCTTTCGGGGCGCGGCAGCGCATTGAAGACGCCGGGAAGCGCGCCGCAACTGCTGGCACATCCCGACTGACCCGGTTCGCCGGGGCGCGCCATGGCGCCTGATTCCGTGGGCTCGGCCGCACAGCCCGCGGCGGTCGTCGATATCGGATCGAACTCGATCCGCCTCGTGGTGTTCCGGGATCGCTCGCGGGCACCGACACCGGTGTTCAACGAGCGTGTGATCTGCGGGATCGGCCGCGACATGGCGCGAACCGGGCGCCTGCACGCCGAGGGCGTCGAACTGGCGTTGGCGAACCTGCCCCGGTTCCACGCGGTGGTCCGTGCGGCCGGCATTGCGGATCCGGCGCTCCTTGCGACCGCCGCGACACGGGAAGCTGAGGACGGACCCGATTTCCTTCGCCGCGTGGAGGAAATTTTCGGCGTATCCGTCGTTCAGCTCGATGGCCTGCAGGAGGCGCGTCTCGCGGCGTCGGGCGTGTTGTCCGGTATTCCCGATGCGCGTGGCCTTGCCGCCGATCTCGGCGGCGGCAGCCTGGAGCTCACTTCCGTCGCAGAGGGACAGATCGGCGAGTTCGGCAGCCTGCCCCTCGGGCCGCTTTTGATGTCGGCGGCGTGGGGAAACGATCGGGAGGAGTTGAAGCCGCACATCGATGAAACGCTCGACAGTTTCGACTGGGTCGCGGATGCAGTCGCTGACGGTCACATCTATCTCGTCGGTGGCGCCTGGCGCGCGCTTGCGCGTCTCCACATGGTCCAGACGGGTTATCCGCTTCGCGTCATTCACAACTACCGGATGAGCCGTCGCGACACACTCGAGTTCTGCGATGTCGTCGCCGGGCTCAGTGAATCCACACTCGCGCGTATCGACGCGGTGCCGAAGGCACGCGCGGCCACCTTGCCCCTTGCGGCGCTGACCCTGCACCGGCTGGTCGCGCGGACCCGTCCGGGCCGAATCGTCTTCTCGGCGCACGGAATTCGGGAAGGCTACATGTTCGACACGCTCGGGCCCGACGAACGCACGCAAGACCCGCTTATTGTCGCCTGCGCGGATATCGCGGCGCGCGAGAGCCGGTTTGCGGGTTCCGGCGATGCCCTGTTCGAGTGGATCGACCCTTTGTTCCCTGACGAGAGCGACGCGGAGCGTCGGTTGCGTCATGCCGCCTGCCTGCTCGCCGACATCGGCTGGCACGAGCATCCCGATTACCGTGCCGAGCAGGTCTATTTCCGTATCCTGCGTCTGCAGATCCTCGGCCTCGATCATGTCGAGAAGGCCAAGGTCGCCTTTGCCGTGTATCGCCGCTACGGGGGCTCGCGTGGCGATCCGGCCCTGCGGGTGGTGGACATGCTGTTGGGTGAGGACGACGTTGCCTGGGCACGGCGTCTCGGTTCTGCGTTGCGGCTCGCCGAAACGTTGAGCGCCGGCAATCTGGATCTGCTTGCAGGCACAGGCCTGCGTATCGAGGGTGCCAGATTGATTCTGGATATTGCACATGGCCACGAGGAACTCGTGGGCCATGTCGTGCGCAACCGGTTTGCTTCGCTCGCGCGACGCGCCGGTCTCGTAGGCGAAATTCTTACCGGCCGCTAAACGGCAAACTCAGTCTGCGTCTTCGGCAGAGTCAGCGTCGCGCGGCTTGCGCCGCCGCCGGCGTGGACGCTTGGGCGGCTCTTCGGGGTCGTCTTCCGGGGCAGCTGGCTCGGTTTCGACGATCCGGACCCGGCCGCGGCCTGCGGCCAGCGCGATCTCTCCCGCCTTCAGCCGCAGGGCGTCGTCGCCGAAGATCTCCCGGCGCCAGCCTTTCAGGGCCGCCACGTCGGCATTGTCGTCCGCCGCGATTGCTTCCAGGTCGGCGGTGGTCGCGATCAGCTTCTGGGCGACGTTGTGCTTGTCGCACTTGTACTTGAGCAGCACCTTCAGCAGGTCCATCAGCGGCCCGGCGCCGGGCGGCATCTGCAGCGGCTCGGGGATCGACGGCGCGTCCGCGTCGGCCACGTTGCGTCCGGCCTCGATCGCGGCGAGCAGGCCCTTGCCCAGCTTTCCGGATGCGAAGTTCTTCGGCACACCACGCACCCGTGACAGCGATTTCTCGTCCTCGGGCGGGCGGGCCGCGATCTGCGACAGCACGTCGTCACGCAGGATCCGGTTGCGGGGCAGGTCGCGGTCCATCGCCTCGCGTTCGCGCCACGCGCACACCGCCTGGAGCATGGCCAGGTAGCGGGGCTGGTTGCGCTTCGGCTTCAGACGCCGCCACGCTTCCGCGGGAATCACCTCGTAGGCGGCCGGGTCGGCCAGGGCCGCCATTTCCTCGGTGATCCAGTCGAGGCGGCCGTTGCTTCCGATCCGTTCGCGCAGCTTCTCGTAGGCCGGGCGCAGGTGCGTGACATCGGCCAGCGCGTAGTCGAGCTGCGAATCCGAAAGCGGCCGGTGTGACCAGTCGGTGAACCGGCTTCCCTTGTCCAATTGGACCTTCGCCAGCCTCGCAATCAGGGTTTCGTAGCCCACCTGGTCCCCGAACCCGGCGACCATCGCCGCGATCTGGGTGTCGAAGAGCGGCGTCGGGACGAGATCGCCCTCGTTGCAGAAGATCTCGATATCCTGCTTGGCCGCGTGCATCACCTTGAGCACGCGTTCGTTCTCGAGCAGTTCCCAAAGCGGTTCGAGGTCAATCCCGTCGGCCAGCGGGTCGATGATGGCCGCGTCGTCCGGCCCGGCAACCTGCACGAGGCACAGGATGGGCCAGAACGTGCCCTCGCGCATGAACTCGGTATCCACGGTGATGTATTCGGCGTCGCCGAGCGCCTCACAGAAGGCTTCGAGGGCGCCCGTTTCGGTGATGACGTGCATGCCCGGTTTCTACACGGATTCGCAGGGTCCGAGAAGCGCGGCGGCCCCGGGATCGCCGCGCGGCGCCTGCCCGGCCTTGACAGGCGCACGCGATCCGTGGCCATTGGCCCGCGCAGGGCGAAAGCGCCCGGATTTCCCCCGATTCTTCGAGTTCAGGCCATGCATCCGTTCCGAACCCATACCTGCGGCGAACTGCGCGAGGACCATGCCGGCGACGAAGTGCGCCTGTCGGGCTGGATTCACCGCAAGCGCGACCACGGAAACCTGCTGTTTGTCGATCTGCGCGACCAGTACGGCATCACCCAGTGCGTGATCGATACCTCCAGCCCGATCTTCGGGGCCGTCGAGGATGCGCGGCTGGAATCGGTAATCACCGTGACCGGGCCTGTCGTGAAGCGCTCGGACGAGACCGTAAACGCATCGATCCCGACCGGGCATGTCGAGGTGCAGATCGCCGCGGTCAATGTGGAGAACCCGGCCGAGATGCTGCCGCTGCAGGTCAATTCCGACGAGGGCACGGGCGAGGAAATTCGCCTGCGCTACCGGTTCCTCGACCTGCGTCGCGAGAAGGTGGCGCGGAACATCCTGCTGCGAAACGACGTCATCGCGTCGATCCGCCGGCGGATGATCGAGCAGGGTTTCAAGGAGTTCCAGACCCCGATCCTGACCGCGTCCTCACCCGAAGGCGCGCGCGATTACCTGGTGCCGTCGCGCCTGCACCCGGGCAAGTTCTATGCGCTGCCCCAGGCCCCGCAGCAGTTCAAGCAGCTGCTGATGGTCGGCGGCTTCGACAAGTATTTCCAGATCGCGCCGTGCTTCCGCGACGAGGACGCACGCGCCGACCGCTCGCCGGGCGAGTTCTACCAGCTCGACTTCGAGATGGCGTTCGTCACGCAGGATGATGTCTTCAACGCCATCGAGCCGGTAATCGCCGGCGTGTTCGAGGAATTCGCCGGCTTCGGCCGGGATGCGCCCTGGGCCGTTACGCCGGCGCCGTTCCCGCGCATCGCCTACGCCGATGCGATGCTGAAATACGGTTCGGACAAGCCCGACCTGCGCAACCCGATCGAGATCGCGGACGTGGCCGAGGTCTTTGCCGGCTCCGACTTCAAGATCTTCGCCGGGCTGGTGGAGAAGGGCGGTACCGTACGCGCAATTCCCGCGCCGGGCGGCGCGGCGCAGCCTCGCAGCTGGTTCGACGGGACGAACGACTGGGCGCGCGGCGAGGGCGCGCCGGGGCTGGGCTACATCGTCTTCGAGGGCGGCGAGGGCAAGGGGCCCATCGCCAAGTTCGTTGCGGGCGAGCGGCTTGCGAAGCTGAAGGCGCTGACGGGGCTTGGCGACGGCGATGCGGTGTTCTTTTCCGCCGGCGACCCCGGGGACGCGGCCGAACTTGCGGGCAAGGCGCGCACGAAGATCGGCACCGATCTGGGCCTGGTCGCTACGACTTCTGCTGGATCGTCGACTACCCGATGTACGAACGCGACAAGGACACCGGCGCGATCGAGTTCTCGCACAACCCGTTCTCGATGCCCCAGGGCGGGCTCGAGGCGCTGGAGGGCCAGGACCCGCTCGACGTGCTGGCCTGGCAGTACGATATCGTGTGCAACGGGGTGGAGCTGTCGTCGGGCGCGATCCGGAACCACCGTCCCGACATCATGCTCAAGGCATTCGAGATCGCCGGCTATGACCGCGAGACGGTCGAGCGCGAGTTCGCGGGCATGTTCAACGCCTTCCGCTACGGCGCGCCGCCCCATGGTGGCTCAGCCCCGGGCATCGACCGGATCGTCATGCTGATCGCCGACGAGCCGAACATCCGCGAGGTGATCGCCTTCCCGATGAACCAGCGCGCGGAAGACCTGATGATGGGCGCGCCGGCAGAGGTGGACGATGCGCGCCTGCGCGAGTTGCACCTGCGCAAGGTGCTGCCGAAGGGCGCGGAGAAGGCGAAGTCCTGAACCGCCTTTGATTCGGGGGAAACCATGAACATCGAACTGAACGGCGTCACTTTCCGTTACGAACTGGACGGGCCGGAGGGCGCGCCCTGGATCGTGTTCTCCAACTCGCTGACCACGGATGTCTCCATGTGGGACGGCGAGGTCGCGCAGTTGCGCGATCGCTACCGCATTC
>JAYPUG010000034.1:0-11049 GCA_038133965.1 Rhodospirillaceae bacterium
GTCGATGCCCGGGTGCGCATGACAAGCCGGTTCTGTTTTTGCACCCGAAAGACTTCTGCGGCACGCTGGTCGAACTCGAACAGGTCTGAGCCGCCATGGAGAATGTGAACCCCGTCACCGCTTTTGTCGTCTTCGTCATAATCTGGTGGCTGGTTCTATTTACCGTTTTGCCCTGGGGTGTGAGGCGGTCGGAGAACCCGGAAGAAGGGCACGATCATGGCGCGCCGGTGCGCGCGCAGATCGGGCGCAAGCTCCTGATCACGACGGGTATCGCAATTGTCCTGTTCGGTGTTTTTGTCGGCCTGGTCGCGACGACCGATATTTCCCTGCGCGACCTCGCGGAAAAATACGCGTCCTAGATCAGATCCCGAGGAACCCGGCCACGGCGGCCAGCAGGACCACCAGCCAGGGCGGCCACTTCCAGACCGCGAGCAGGACAGCCGCGACGACCACGGCAGCGAAGTCCGAACCGTCAGAAACGCTCGACGTCCAGACCGGATCGTAGAGTACGGCCAGGAGCAGCCCCACGACGGCCGCGTTCACGCCCGTCAGGGCGGCGCGCACTCGTGTCCTGGTACGCAGGGTCTCCCAGTGCGGCAGCGCCGCGCCCAGCAGGAAGAATGAGGGTGCGAAGATCGCCACCGTGGCGATTGCGCCGCCGATCCAGCCACCCAGGTATCCGCCACCGGGTTGGATGACGTTGCCGAGATAGCCCGCGAAGGCGAAAAGGGGTCCCGGTATTGCCTGCGCGGCGCCGTAGCCGGCCAGGAACACGTCGCCCGTCGTCCAGCCGGTGGGAACCACCTCGGCCTCGAGCAGGGGGAGCACCACGTGTCCGCCGCCGAAGACCAGCGAGCCCACGCGGAAGAAACCGGCAAAGGCGCGCAGGTTCGCGGAATCGACGGCTTCGGCGAGGGCCGGCAGTCCGACGAGCAGGGACAGGAAGGCGAACAGGAACGCCGGCGCGATCCAGCCGGAACCGGTGCCGGGCACGCGGGTGATGCTTTTCTCAATGTCGCCCCGTTCGACCGCGGCCTCCTCGCGCGAAAAGGCGATCACGCCGGCCGCCGCGGCCAGGGCGATCACGCCGATCTGAAGCCAGCTGTTGGCGGCAAACAGCATGACAACAGTCGCCAAGGCAGCGAAGCTTGTCTTGACCGGAGTGCCACAGGCGCTGCGGGCCATGCCCCACAAGGCGTTCATCACCACAGCGACCGCGGCGAGCTTAAGCCCGTGGACGACGCCCTGTCCCGCTGCGGTGCTGGCGAACGACACGCCGAAACCGAGTGCGATCATGATCGTGGCGGCAGGTATCGTGAAGCCGAGCCATGCCACGATGCCGCCTGCCCAGCCGCGTTGCATCATGGCGATGGCGATGCCCGTCTGGCTGGATGCGGGGCCGGGCAGGAACTGGGTCAGCGCCACCAGGTCTGCGAAGGCACGTTCTCCGATCCAGCGATGACGTTCGACCAGCACCATCCGGTAGTAGCCGAAATGCGCGACCGGCCCGCCGAACGCCGTTACCCCCAGCAGCAGATAGGTCAGGAATATACGCGGGAGGCCGGGGGGCCCGCTCTCCGGCGTTACGGAATGTTCCGGTCTGTCTGTAATCGGTATGCTCCCCGCTCGGCTTTCGCGTCACATTCTGGAGGGTAGGGGCGTGTCAGGCTACTGCGATCTGGCGCCCGGGCATGAATTCCACGGGCCCTATCACGATACCGAGTACGGGTTTCCCGCGCGCGACGAAGCGGTGTTGTTCGAACGCCTGGTGCTCGAAATCAACCAGGCCGGACTTTCGTGGCTGACGATCCTCAAAAAACGCGAAGGATTCCGTGCGGCCTATGACGGTTTCGATGTGGACCGTGTCGCGAACTATGGAGAGGCGGACCGGGCGCGGCTGCTCGACGACGCATCAATCATCCGCAACAGGCTGAAAGTCGATGCCGCCATCCACAATGCCGGGGTGATCCGCGGGCTGCGCGACAGTCACGGCTGGTTCGCGGCTTGGCTCGATGCCCAGCATCCGCGTTCCAGGGACGAGTGGGTGAAGCTTTTCAAGAAGACCTTCCGCTTCACCGGTGGCGAGATCACGGGCGAATTCCTGATGAGCACCGGCTACCTGCCGGGCGCTCACAGGGAAAGCTGCCCTGTATTCGCCCGGATCGCGAAGGCCGGTCCGCCCTGGATGGCCTAGTCGGCTCTCCGAATGAAAACGGGCCGGACGTCGCCGCCCGGCCCGCTGTTGTCGTTGGAATGCCTGTCTAAACCCAGCCGACCCCGTACAGGACGAGGAAGATCACGGCGAGCAGATAGACCGTCGGGCTGGCTTCGCTGAAGCGGCCCGACAGGATTTTTGCGGCCGCGTAGGCGATGAACCCGAAGGCAATGCCGCCGGCGATTGAGAAGGTGAACGGCATGATCACCGCAGCCAGGACGGCCGGTGCGTATTCCGTCACGTCGTCCCAGTCGATCTCGGTCAGCCCGCGAACCATCAGCACCGCCACGAACAGCAGCGCCGGCGCCGTGGCAAAGCGCGGGACTAGCCCGATGATCGGCGCGAGCAGCAGTGCGAGGATGAACAGCACGCCGACGGTAACCGCCGTCAGCCCCGTCCGTCCGCCCGCGCGAACACCCGATGCGCTCTCGATGTAGCTCGTGACGGGCGACGTGCCCATGACCGAGCCGGCGACCGTTGCAACGGAATCGGCCGTCAACGCCTTGCCCATGCGCGGCAGCTTGCCGTCCTCGTCGAGCAGGCCCGCCCGGTGCGATACCCCGATCAGGGTCCCGGCCGTGTCGAACAGATCGACGAACAGGAAGGCGATGATCACCGAGATCAGGCCGACCTGGAACGCCCCGGCAATGTCGAGTTGCATGAAGGTGGGTGCGACCGAGGGGATCGAGAAGTCCATCGACGTGCTGCCTGCGACACCGACAATGTGCGCAAGGACCGATGTGACGATGATGCCCAGGACGATGGCGCCCGGTATGGCGAGCCGGTCCAGCGCGATGATGACGAAGAAGCCGATCGCAACGAGGATCACGGGCCATGTCGTCACGTCGCCCAGCGTCAGCAGCGGTGCCGGGTCGCCCTGGATCGAGATTCCCGAGATATCGAGCGCGATGACGCCGATGAACAGTCCGATACCCGCCGAGATCGACATCTTCAGCGATCTGGGTATCGAATTGATAATCCATTCCCTGACGGGAAGTATCGACAGGATCAGGAAGATCACACCGGCGATGAACACCGTGCCCAGCGCCGTCTGCCAGGGAATTCCGATCCCCAGCACCACGCCGAAGGCGAAGAAGGCATTGAGGCCGAGGCCCGGCGCCAGCGCGATCGGATAGTTAGCGTACAGCCCCATGATCAGGCAGCCGATGGCGGCTGCGACGCAGGTGGCGACGAACAATGCGCCCTTGTCCATGCCGGCAGCCGACAGGATGTCGGGGTTGACGACGATGATGTAGGCCATTGTCAGGAACGTGGTCAGGCCGGCCATCACTTCCGTGCGGACCGTCGTGCCGTGCTCCGACAGTTTGAACATATTCTCCAACATTGGGTATTCCTCCCGTGGTCCCCCTTTGATGCCACGCGAGGGCGGTGGTTCCGTACTTGTGGGTATACGGAACCGCAACCGGCCAGGTGTTTCCCCCCTTGCGGTCCAAAAAATAGCGCGATTCCCTGTGCGTCCGTTACAGCTTTGTTAAGCGCTCGCGTGTGATCTTCGCATTATGCGCAACTTCGCCGTCAGTGCCGGGTTTCTCGTCGTCGCAGGGCTCCTTAACGGAGTGGTCGCGATGACGCTCGCCCATGCCCAGGCGACGATCCGCATGACGGAGGCGGATTGCAGTCGGCTGACGGCTCATGTGCCTGCAGCGGATGTGGCTTATCAGCCAGGCGTCGATGTGAACGGCAATGCGGTTGCGCCGGCCGACCTGAACGGGGGCACACAGATCGCCGTGCCCGATGTGATCGCGATCCCGGTGACCATCGATCTTGCGACGACGCTCGGCATCAACACGAACTTCCTTGCCCGTCCCACGGTCGGGACGGTCGAAGTCACCTCCGACGGCCGCGTTTCCTACAATGGTCAGCCGGTGGGCGGCCATGCGCAGCAGGAACTGGCGAGGCTCTGCCAGCAGCGCTGACAGCCGTCCGGCATCTGTATCGTGAATGCGCGGAATCCCCGTTCCGGGAGTAAACTCCCGGCCGAGGGAGCAGGATCATGTCCGACGGCGTCTTCGAAACCGGCCCGGACGGCCGGCTGGAATCACGGCTGAGCAGCGCGTTCCGCGAACAGGAGCAGGAAGGTCTGCGCCTGGCCGCCTTCCTGCGTCTGTTCGCCATGTCGGCGATCACAGTCTGGCTGTTTGTACTGCTCGGGCATGCGGCCTGGTTCTACCTGCCGGTCACGGCTGGGTTCGGCATATCCGGCTTCGTGCATCTGTGGCTGTTCCGGCGCGGGATTGGCGGGAATGTTCACGCCTACGCCTTCTTCACACTGGATGTGGTGCTGGTGACGTTCGCGTTGATGGCGCCGAACCCGTTTCTTGACGCAGACAGCATCGGTTACGTCTGGCCACAGCAGATGACGTTCCGTTTCGGAAGCTTCAACTACTATTATTTGCTGGTCGCCTTGTTCGTGCTCGGCAGCTATTCCGCGCGGGCCATGCTGTTCGCGGGTTTTGCCTGTGTGGTGGCGTGGCTCGGCAGCATCGGCTGGATGGCGTTGCTGCCCGGCACGCTGTTTGACATCCCGAAATTCGACGAATCTGCTGCCCGTCTTGAACGTTTTCTGGATCCGACTTTTGTTTCGTTGGATGTGCGGATAACCGAAATCATCGTCATGCTGCTTTTCACGGCCGCTCTGGCAACGGCCGTGGCACGAGGCCGGCGTCTGATCCGCGAACAGGTGGTGGCGGCGCGTGAGCGATCGAACCTGGCCCGCTATTTTCCGCCGAATATTGTCGATGAACTTGCCGGCTATGACGGCGCGCTCGAAACCGTGCAGTCGCAGGATGTGGCCGTACTGTTTGCCGACGTGATTGGCTTCTCACGCATGGCCGAGACGGTCACGCCCGAGCAGCTGATCGAAATGCTGCGCGCGTTGCACGCGCGTATGGAGCGCGCTGTCTTCGACAATGGCGGTACACTCGACAAGTATCTCGGCGACGGGGTGATGGCGACCTTCGGCACGCCGCGCGCCGGACCGCAGGATGCCTCTAACGCCCTTCGTTGCGCGCGCGCGATGCTGCGCACCGTCGATGAGTGGAACGAACGCCGGCGCACTGGTGGGTTTCCCCTGGTGAAGCTGGCGGTGGGTGTGCATTTCGGCCCGGTCGTCATGGGCGACATCGGAAGCGAGCGTCGGCTCGAGTTCGCGGTCATCGGGGATACCGTGAACGTCGCGTCCCGGCTGGAAGAAGCGACACGGACGGTCGGGACGCGCCTGCTCGTCAGCGATGACCTGATGCGGGCGGCGCAGGCAAGCGCGCCTGACGATCTGGCGGCGCTGCGCGCGGGCATCGAGCCGCACGAGGGGCTGATCCTACGTGGACGCGAGGGTGCGATCGACGCCTGGCTCCTCAGGGAACGCGACCCGGCCGTCGATTGAGCGTGGACAGACGTACGGCGTTTTTCCTACTCTCCCGCGCGCCCGCCGCCCCCCGGATCCGGGCACGGAGAAAGTGAATGCGCCGCAGCCAGCTGTTTCTGCCGACCCTCAAGGAAACCCCCGCCGAGGCACAGATCGTCTCGCACCGGTTGATGCTGCGTGCGGGTCTGGTCCGCCAGTCGGCCGCGGGCATCTACACCTGGCTGCCCACGGGCCTGCGCGTGCTGCAGAAGATCGCGCAGATCGTGCGCGAGGAGCAGAACCGCACCGGCGCCCAGGAAGTCCTGATGCCGACCATCCAGTCGGCGGACATCTGGCGGAAATCGGGGCGTTACGACGACTACGGCAAGGAGATGCTACGCATCCAGGACCGGCACGACCGCGAGATGCTCTATGGGCCGACTGCGGAAGAGGTGATCACCGATATCGTCGCCAACGAGATATCGAGCTACCGCGACCTGCCGAAGAACCTCTACAACATCCAGTGGAAGTTCCGCGACGAGGTGCGCCCGCGGTTCGGCGTTATGCGCGGCCGCGAGTTCCTGATGAAGGACAACTACTCCTTCGATCTCGACTATGCCGGTGCGCGCCACTCCTACAACAAGATGTTCGCGGCCTACTTGCGCACCTATGCACGCATGGGGCTGAAGGCGATCCCCATGGCGGCCGATACCGGTCCGATCGGCGGCGACCTGAGCCACGAGTTCATCATCCTGGCCGAGACGGGCGAGAGCGCGGTCTTCTGTGACCGGGCACTGCTCGACATGCCGGCACCGGGCGACGATGTGGACTATGACAGCGACCTGCAGCCCCTGGTCGACGAATGGACGTCGTTCTATGCCGCGACCGACGAGAAGCATGATCCGGACACCTGTCCGATCTCCGGCGACCAGCTGGTCACCGCGCGCGGCATCGAGGTCGGCCATATTTTCTATTTCGGCACCAAGTATTCCGAACCGCTGGGCGCGAGCGTGCAGGGACCGGACGGACAGAACATCACGCTCGAGATGGGCAGCTACGGCATCGGTGTGTCGCGTCTCGCGGGCGCCATCATCGAGGCGTCGCACGATGACAATGGCATCATCTGGCCCGAAAGTGTGGCGCCCTGGCGTGTGGGGGTGATCAACCTGAAGGTTGGCGATGCCGACTGCGATGCGGCGTGCGAGCGAATTTACGCCGACCTGCGTGCGGCCGGTATCGAGGCGCTCTACGACGACCGCGACGAGCGGGCGGGCGCCAAGTTCGCCGACATGGACCTGGTTGGTATCCCCTGGCAGCTGACGGTCGGACCGCGCGGCCTCAAGGACGGCAAGATCGAGGTCAAGCGCCGTGACGGTGGCGAGAAGTCCGAGATTTCCCTCGACGGGCTCGCGGCCTGGATCGCGGAACGCGCGGCGTCATAGGGTGGCCATCTTTCGGGCCCAGCTTCATGCGCATTGTCGCCGGGGGTTCCGGCAAGCGGCAGGGATAGGCGGCTGATGTTCTCGCCCGTCGAATGGATGATCGCGCTGCGCTACATGCGCGCGCGCCGCGCCGAGGGGTTCATCTCGGTCATCGCGGGCTTTTCGCTGCTCGGGATCGCGCTCGGGGTGGCAACCCTGATCATCGTCCTGTCGGTGATGAACGGGTTCCGGATGGAGTTGCTCGACCGCATCCTCGGCCTGAACGGCCATGTCGCGGTCATCAGCGCCACGGGACCGCTCACTGACTACGACCCGCTCGCCGCGCGAATTCGCACGGTCGATGGCGTGATCTCGGTGACGCCGATGATCGAGGGCCAGGTGCTCGCCACGAACGGCGGTCGTGCATCGGGCGCGCTGGTTCGGGGCGTCACGCCCGAAGCCCTGAAACGCCGCACCTCGATTTCCGGGAATATCACGGGCGGAACGCTCGACCGGTTCGAAGGCAACAACGCGATCGTCATGGGCGGGCGCCTGGCACGCAGTCTCGGTGTCCGTACCGGCGAACGTGTCACCCTGGTCTCTCCGCGCGGCAACGTCACGGCTTTCGGCACCGTGCCCCGGATGCAGGCCTACACGGTCGTCGCGACTTTCGAAGTCGGCATGTTCGAGTTCGACAATTCGTTCGTCTTCATGCCTCTGGGTGCGGCCCAGCAGTACTTCAAGCTGGGCGACGCGGTGAACCAGCTCGAGATCTTCGTCGAGGACCCCGACAACATACGCCGCCAGCGTGTGGCCCTCAGCGCGGCCATCGACCCGAACCACCGCCTGTTCGACTGGCAGCAGGCGAACGGCAGTTTCTTCAATGCGCTGCAGGTCGAGCGGAACGTGATGTTCCTGATCCTGACGCTGATCATACTCGTCGCCGCGTTCAACATCATCTCCAGCCTGATCATGCTGGTGAAGGACAAGGGCGCGGCCATCGCCATCCTGCGCACCGTCGGGGCGTCGCGGGGCATGGTGATGCGCGTCTTCTTCATCGTCGGGGCGAGCATCGGAGTGGTGGGGACGATCGCGGGCGCAATCCTCGGGCTGGTCTTCTCTAGGAACATCGAGGCCATCCGCCGCGCGCTTGAAAGCCTGACGGGGACGGACCTGTTCGCGGCCGAGATCTATTTCCTGAGCCAGCTTCCCGCCGAGGTCGATCCGGGCGAGGTGGTCATGGTCGTCGCCATGGCGTTGGGCCTGTCGATCCTGGCGACGCTCTATCCGAGCTGGCGGGCCTCGCGGCTCGATCCGGTCGAGGCGCTTCGCAATGAGTGACGCGGCACTCAGGCTCGACGGCGTCGTGCGCACGTTCCACCAGGGCGGGCGTGATCTGGAAATCCTGCGCGGGGCGAATCTCGCGCTGGCGCCGGGCGAGATCGTGGCACTGGTCGGCCCGTCGGGTGCGGGCAAATCGACGCTTCTGCATATCGCGGGCCTGCTCGAACGGCCGGATGGCGGAGACGTGGTGGTGGACGGCCGGAACTGTGCCGGCCTCGCCGACGGCGAGCGCACAAGACTGCGCCGGGGCACCCTCGGTTTCGTCTATCAGTTCCATCATCTGTTGCCGGAATTCTCGGCACTCGAGAACATCGTCCTGCCCCAGATGATCGCCGGCGCGTCGAAGCGAGGCGCAGCTGCCCGTGCGCGTGAACTGCTCGAGATGATGGGCCTGTCGGACCGTGCGGATCACCGGCCTGCGCGGCTCAGCGGCGGCGAACAGCAGCGCGTCGCCATCGCGCGCAGCGTGGCCAATGCGCCGGCTGTTCTGCTGGCCGACGAGCCGACGGGGAACCTCGACCCCGAAACGGCCGATGCGGTTTTCGGGCAGCTGCTGTCGCTGGTGCGCGGGGCCGGGCTGGGGGCGCTGGTCGCCACCCACAATCTGGACCTGGCCGCGCGCATGGACCGGGTGTTGCGAATTCAGGACGGCCAGGTCGTTCCCGCCTGATTTATCCCCGATCTTCGCGGGTTTGAGCCTGCGCGGCGGCAGGAGAATCGGGCTAATCTCGCCGCCATGTCCAAAGCCGCGCCCGATACCGCCAACCACGCCGATTTCGTCCATTTGCGCGTCCATTCTGCCTATTCGCTGGCGGAAGGCGCGTTGCGCATCCCGCAACTTGTGGAGCTGTGCCGCGACCGGGCCATGCCCGCGGTCGCCATCACCGACACGGGCAACCTGTTCGGCGCGCTGGAATTCTCGCTCGCAGCAGCAAAGGCCGGCATCCAGCCCATCGTCGGTTGCCAGCTGGCGCTCGCGCGCGAGGCCAACGCGGATGCCAGCGGAAACGGCAATGGCGGCGGCCACAACGTCGAGGGCGACCAGCTGGTGCTTCTCGCCCAGTCGGAAGCCGGTTACCTGAATCTGCTCGACATCGTCAGCCGTTCCTATGTCGAGATGGGCGACGACGCACGTCCGATGGTCGAACTGGCAGACCTCGGCGGGCGCACGGACGGCCTGATTGCGCTGTCGGGCGGCGTTGCGGGCCTGCCGGGCCGGCTGCTGGCCGAAGGGCAGGCCGATGCGGCCGAGAAGGCGTTGTTGCGCCTTGCCGGGCTGTTCCCCGGTCGTTTCTACGTGGAACTCCAGCGCCACGGCCTGGAAGCGGAAGAGCGGCTGGAACCGGCGTTCCTCGATCTCGCCTATGCGAACGACCTGCCGCTGGTGGCGACCAACGAGGCGTTTTTCGCCGAAGCGGAGATGTACGAGGCGCACGACGCGCTGCTCTGTATCTCCCAGAGCGCCTACGTCTCCCAGTCCGAGCGCCGGCGGGTGACCGCCGAGCACCGGCTGAAGTCCGCGGCGGAGATGCGCGCGCTGTTTGCGGACCTGCCCGAGGCGATCGACAACACGCTGGTCATCGCGCGCCGGTGTTCCTTCATGCCGACCGAGGCACGGCCCATGCTGCCGCCGTTCCCGACCGGTGACGGGGCAAGCGAGGACGACGCGTTGCGGGCCGAGGCCGAGGCGGGGCTGAACGCCCGTCTCGAGATGCATGTGTTCACCGCGGACATGGATGCGGGTGCCCGGGAAGCGGCCGCCGAGCCCTACATCGAGCGTCTGAAGTTCGAGCTCGAAACCATTGTGAACATGGGATATTCAGGATATTTCCTGATCGTCTCCGACTTCATCAAATGGTCCAAGGCGAACGACATCGCCGTGGGCCCCGGCCGCGGTTCCGGTGCGGGGTCCGTCGTCGCCTGGGCGCTGACCATTACCGATCTCGATCCGCTGCGCTTCGGGCTGTTCTTCGAGCGGTTCCTGAACCCCGAACGGGTGTCGATGCCGGACTTCGACATCGATTTCTGCCAGGAACGCCGCGACGAGGTGATCGGCTACGTTCGCGAGAAGTACGGCGACGACCGGGTGGCCCAGATCATCACGTTCGGCAAGCTGCAGGCGCGCGCCGTGGTGCGCGATGTGGGCCGGGTGCTCGAAATGCCCTACGGCCAGGTGGACCGGATCGCCAAGCTGGTGCCCAACAACCCGGCGAACCCGGTCACGTTGGCCGAGGCGATCGAAGGCGAAGCCCAGCTTCAGGCCATGCGCGACGAGGACGAGAACGTCGCCCATCTCCTCGATGTCGCGCTCAAGCTCGAAGGGCTCTACCGGAATTCCTCGACCCACGCGGCCGGCGTCGTCATCGGCGACAAGCCGTTGTCGGAAACGATCCCGCTCTATCGCGATCCGCGCTCCTCGACGCTGGCGACCCAGTTCTCGATGAAATATGTCGAGGCGGCGGGGCTGGTGAAATTCGACTTCCTGGGCCTGAAGACCCTCGACGTGCTGCAGAAGGCCGTGGAACTGGTGGCGTTGCGCGGTATCGATATCGATCTCGGCGCGCTGCCCCTCGACGACGGGAAAACCTTCGAGATGCTGGCGCGCGGCGATACGACCGGCGTGTTCCAGTGTGAATCCTCGGGCGTGCGTGATGTCCTGCGCAAGCTGGGGCCCGACCGGTTCGAAGACATCATCGCCGTTGTGG
>JAYPUG010000035.1:0-8571 GCA_038133965.1 Rhodospirillaceae bacterium
TCTCCATACTGCGTGACCGGGCGGGCCGATCGCCCGATGCGGGTTCGGTTCTGGTTACGGCAGGAGGGGTGGACGGGCGCGGGTTTGCGCCGGCGTTTTTGCGCGCCGTCTTGCAAGCGCCCGGGCTTGGAGATCGCGCTATCGATGTCGCACTCGGCGGGCACGCCGTTTCATGGCCCGAGGTTGCTGCCGTTGCCGAAACCGCCGGGGACCGCGTGCGCCTGCACCGCGATGCGCCTGACGTGGTGGGTTTGTATGCTGCTGCAGACTGTTCGGTCGGTCCCGGGGGGGTCGCGCTGCTCGAGAAGCTGTGCCTCGGGTTGGTGTCGATCGCTGTCGTGGTGGCGGACAACCAGCGTGCGAATGTCGAGGGATTGGCGGCGCAAGGCTGTATCGTCGAGGTGGATGCACTCGCGGACGCAAATGTCGAAGCGGCGGTCCACACGGAGGTGGGCAGGCTCTTGCGCGACGACACGGCGCGTTCGGTGACCGGTTCGCGCGGGGCGGCAGCCGTTGACGGGCTGGGTGCGCGGCGAATCGCGCTTTCCGCTCGGCCGGAAAGAGACAAGGCCGGCACGTCGGTAACGTTGCGACCGTTCACGCTCGACGATGCCGAACTGCTGCTCTCGTGGCAACGCGAACCGGGGATGCGCAGCTTCTTTCGAGACACGGCTGTTCCGTCCGAAGCCCGGCATCATGCGTGGTGTGCCGCGCGCGTCTCGGACCCGTTCGCGACGAGTGAAATCATCCTGGCCGACGGTCGACCCGTCGGCCTCGTGCGCTTCGATCCCGTGGATGACAGTGCGGGGGAAGTCTCGATCCTGATGACCGCGACGCAGCGCGGAAAAGGAACCGGCAGCGCTGCTTTGCGCGCGCTGCGGCGTATTTTGCATGACTGTGCCATGTGGGCGGAGATTCATCCCGACAACGCTGCGTCCTGGTCGAGCTTTCTTCAGGCCGGGTTCCTGGCGGCCGGCCATGATCGGGTGGAGGCCGAGGCGCTGGCAGGGACGCCGAACGAATGAGCGCCGGGTCGTTTGCATCACCCTTGCGCATATTCCTGTTCGGGACGCGGGGCTACATGTCCGTTGTCCTGGACCGTCTGATCGACGATGCCCGCGTATCGATCGTCGGCCTTTGCGGGGCCCGCCCGCCGGGCGTGAGTATGCGCGCGCGCGCAGCCGCCGGTGCTGTACAGAGGCGCTTGCGGATACGGGGGCGTCACGATGTGATCGTTACCGATCCGTTCGGCGATTGCATCGACCCGTGGACACTGGCGTCGCGCAGGGGGATCGCGTGCCATCCTCTTGGGTCGGTGAAGACAACGGAGTTCGCGAAGAGTGTTCGCGACGCGCGGCCCGATATACTGCTGGTTGCGGGTTTCCCCAGCCTCATACCCGCTTCGGTGATCGATCTCCCCGAGCGTATCGGCATCAATCTCCACCCCTCTCTGCTTCCGCGGCATCGCGGTGGCACACCGAACCGGTGGGTCATTCGCAATGGCGAGCTTGAAACAGGTGTCACGGCGCACGTGCTCGACGAGCATTTCGACACGGGCGACATTCTGGGACAATGGCCGGTCGAGCTCGATCCCGGCATGAGCTGGGGCGACGCGGAGAGCCGCATTCTTGCCCGCTTGCCCGAGGTGGTGGACACGCTTGTGGACCAAAGCGTGAACGACCGGCTGAACCGTACACCCCAGAACCCGGACGCGGGAGAGTACGAACCTCCCTTCCACGGGCGTCACGCCTGGATCGACTGGTCGGACACCGCTGCCGGGATCGTCCAGGCCTGCCTGGCAACCCGACCCAAGACGGGTGCGCTCACCCGGATTGGCGGAAAACCCCAGTGCATCTGGTCTGTCGTGCCGGTTGATCCCCCGGTTGATCCGGCGACGCCGGGCGCCGTGCTGAGCCTCGACGCGACAGGGCGGCCCGTCGTGTCATGCGGTCGGGACGAGGCGGTCACGATCGAGCAGGTCGTCGCGTACGGCGCCGTGCGTGACGCCCGGGGGTGGCGGGATTTCGCACCGGGCATGCGTTTCGAACCCGCCCCGGGACCCGACGAATGACGGCGTTCGGGAACCGAAGCATGGCCGAGGTCAAGGCGAACCTTGCGCGCTATGAGAACATGATTGTGGAACGGCGTGCGCAGGGCCTTGACACCTATATCGTGCCCGATCGTGCTCTCGGTTGGCGGATGCAGCCCGGGGTGCGCCATCCGCGCTGGCCCTACTCGACCAATTCGGACGGCAACCGCTCTTCCTGGCCCGAATCATTCGGCGAAGGCGATGCCGTTCGCGAGGTGGCGATCTTCGGCAACTCGCATGTGCATGGCGATGAATCCCCCGATGACGAGACCTGGGTCTACCAGACCCAGGTCCGGCTGGGGCCGGACTGGCGCATACACAACCTTGGCGTCAGCGCCTTTGCGACCGACCAGGCGGTTCTGCGGTTCCAGGAGTTTGCCAGCCAGCGACGATTGGACATGGCGGTGCTGGCGATCACCACGACCGAGATCTATCGGAACCTGAACCAGTGCCGGGCCTTCATAGCGGAGGACCGCGAGATACCCCTTTTCAAGCCCCGCTTCACATTGGCGGGACGCAAGCTGCGGTTGCACGAACTGCCGACCCTGGGCGGACGGCCCCTGGAAGCAGAGCTCGACGACCCGCTCGTGCGGAGAGAGCTGCGCCGGAACGACGCCTTCTATCCGCGGCTGACCACGCAAGCCATCGACGTCGCGCGCCGCCTGCATGTTCCGCTTCCCGACATCTACCGGCGACTTTTCCCGAAAGCGCTGGAGATGACGATCGCGCTTTGCCGTCATTTCTTGCATCTGTGCAATGAGCACGGGGTTCGACCGGCGATCATGATCCTTCCTGTGTTCTGGGGCGGGTTTCCCGCGGGCCGCGAGTTCGATGCTATCGCGCGCGCCTTTGCCGGAGAGGTGCCGCTGTTCGACGCGCGCGACGCATTTACCCCTGAGCGCTTGAACAACCCGCGTGAGGTTTTGCATCACCGGGCCAATCACTACACCGGCCTTTCCGGCGGATGGGTGGCGGACCATATTGCTGAAGGCTTGCGCGCTGCGATGGAATCTCATCGCGGAGGTTGTTGAACGCTGGACAAGTTCGTGTTGCACCGCCCTGTTCTTCACATCGGATTCCCGAAGTACGCATCGACCTATATCGAACGCCTGTTGACGGCGCATGCGGAAGTGCGGGTCGAACGCATTCGAATTCCCAATACCGAGGTTCCCGCTGGATCGGTCGCAATTCCTGCGGATACACGCGTCTATGTGGCGATCAACGAAAAGGTCGCCCTGGCCGAGGTTGCCGAGAGTGCGTCCGCGATCCGGAAGGGCTCCATGTTCGAGCGAGGCGAGGCTACCGGACAATCGGCGCACGTTCGATGATTTTCTCGAAAGCGCGCGAGGTCGCGGTTACCGGAAGGCTGCCTTCTATGACCGAACGATACAGGCCTATGGCGAAATCTTCGGCTGGCAGAATTTGGGTGTCGCGCGTTTCGAGGCACTGTCGCGGGATCGTACGGCATTCGCCGCCGATCTTTGCGGTTATCTGGGTGTTGTGCCGATCCCTCCTCCGGCGCGAATCGTCAACCCCAGCAGTGCACCCTGGGTGTCGCGGATGCGGCGCCGCTTTCCCGTGATCGACAGGCTCCCGGCTGGACTACGGTGCTCGTTGTCCACCATGGCAAACCTTCACGCGCCGAAGAGCGGTTCTTTCCTGACAGGAGACCAGCGGAGCCGAATCGAATCGGAGTACGCTGGCAGCAACGCACGAACCCGAACGCTGCTGTCCGAGGTCGAACAAGCGGGCGGAACCGTCATTTCCTGACGTCGGTTCTGCGTCGAGATACCATGTCGCGCATCGTTATCTATATAGGCAGCCTCGACCGCGGAGGCACCGAGTCCCACCTGATGCGGACTTTGCCGCTCGTTCGTGCTGCGGGCCTGCCGGTCGAGCTTTTCGTGCTTTCGGGGCGTGGCGTGTTCATCGAGCCGATGCGCCGCTCAGGCGTTCCTGTCGTCCTGCCGCTGATCACGCGCCTGATGCCGAACCGTCGCGGCGGGGCCTGGCGCCTGCTGCTCGTGGCGGGGCTGCTGCCCGAGCTCCTTGTGCGCATGATCTGGCGGCGTCCTACGATTGCTCACTTCTTCCTGCCGCAAAGCTATTGCGTGGTCGGCCCGCTCGCCGTGCTGCTCGGCATTCGCATCCGGCTGATGAGCCGCCGCAGCCTGAATGACTATCTCGACAACAAGCCCTCGCTGGTGGCGAAACTGGAGCATTGGCTGCACACCCGCATGACGCTGGTCCTCGGCAACGCCCAGGGCGTGATCGATGAGCTCGCCTGCGAGGAGAGCGTTCCGGCGGACAAACTGGTCCTGCTGCGCAACGGCATCGGGGTCTCCCCTCTTGCGTCTGACGAGGAGCGACAGGCCACGCGTCGCCAGATGGCAATATCGGACGCATCCGTAGCCCTCGTCATTGTTGCGAATCTGATCCCCTACAAGGGACACTTGGATCTGCTCTCTGCCCTAGCGATGCTGCAGGCGGATCGTGACTGGACGTTGCTGTGCATCGGGGCGGACTCCGTTGGTTTTCGCGAAAACCTGGAACAGGCGGCAGACTCCCATGGGGTCCGCGACAGGGTTCGATTCTTGGGAGAGGTTGACGATGTGCCCAGGGTCCTCGATGCCAGCGATGTCGGAATCCTCTGTTCCCACGAGGAGGGGTTTTCGAACGCGCTGCTCGAATATATGGAGCGAGAGTTGCCCGTCGTTGCGACCGCCGTCGGCGGCAACAGCGAGGCGGTGGTGCAGGGTGAAACGGGCTGTCTCGTGCCCGCCCACGATCCCGAAGCGCTTGCCCAGGCCCTCGATTCGCTCATTCTCGATGTGAACATGCGGCGGCGCATGGGCGAGGCGGGGCGGGTTCATGTGGTGCGGCACTTCGACCAGGCAGCCAGCACGACGGCCTATATCGAGCTCTATGCCTCGCTTCTGCTCCGCAATCCCATCCCGAACAGGCTTCGGGCAAAGGCGTCGGGAGCGGAACAGCCGAATGTCTGAGTTGATCGTGCATATCGGCTATCCGAAATGCGGCTCCACGCTCTTGCAGCGCAGCGTGTTCCCCGGTTTGCACGATACTGAATACGTGTCGTTTGCCGGGGACACGGAGCTGTATCAGGCACTCGCCTTGCGGGATTTCCCCGGTGGCGAAGGCGCGCGTGGCGAGGTCCTGGAGCGATTTGCAGACACGGTTGCCGCGGGTCATCGCCCGACGCTTGTCAGTGCCGAGCATTTCGTGATGCCGGCGGATACATTCGATTTTCGTCGCCTTCGGGGCCGGCCGGCGGCGACGCGATACCTCGATGGGCAAACCATTCTGGAACGGCTGGCGGGATTGCCGGTCGAGGTGAAGGTGCTGCTGGTGGTCCGTCGTCAGGATCACTGGCTGCGATCCTGGCACCAGGAACGCGTCAGGCGACTCGAGACGCGCACGTTTCGCGCGTTCCTTGAAGACGAAGGGAACGAAACCCTGTACGAGGCGCTCGCCTATGACAGGGTTGTGGACCGTCTGGAGACGATGTTCGGCGCTGACAACGTGCTGACGGTGCCATTCGAGTTTCTGGTTCGCGACCCCTCCTCGTTCTGGGGACGTATGGCAGGGCTGATTCCCTCGATATCTCCTTCGCTGGAGGTGTCGCAGGTGCGCGCCAGCATGCGGACGGAGACGATCCTCGTACGCCGCCATGTGAACCGGCTGCTGGTCGGCCTCGCATATCTGACCGGCGGCAGAAGCGTTGTGGACGACCTGGTCTTTCGCGGCCTGAAGAAGGTCTATGCGCTGGAGGGCCACCTCAATGCCGTCCTCCCCTCGCGCAGGGGAGAAATCCGTTTACCGGCGGAGCTGACGGACAGGTTCCGTGTTGGGAACAGGGCGCTGGCCGCGAAGCTGGGAATCGACCTGGAAGATCTGGGTTATCCGTGTTGACGCGTTTCTTCCGGGCGGTTCTGTGCCGCGAGGGGTGTGAGATGGGCATTCGATGACAGACATCAGCAACCCGGCATTTCTGGAACTCGCCGCACTGGGAATCGCGGATGCGACGCGCATGGAGTTTTTCCACCCGCACACACGCGACAAGTCGATACCGGTCTATCGCGACGCCGGGACAGGCCTGCTCGTACTGGAGCGGCACGAGCTGCCCGACGACTACTACGCGTCGGAAAAACCGCCTGACCGGGATGCCACGCGTCAGCTTTCGATCACCGAACTCGCCTCTGGTGAACGGCTCATGACGCGAACGCTCGACGACCAGCAGCGCCGGTTTGAGCTGTTTCAGGATGTCATCAAGGGTCGATCCGTGTGTGATTTCGGGGCCGGATTCGGCGGATTTGTAGCGCTTGCGGCGACGGTGGCGGATCGGTGCGTCGCGGTAGAGCCACGTCCCCATTGTCATGAATACGCCCGCGAGGCGCTGCCCGATATCCGTTATGTCGGAGACATTTCCGGGTTGGACGAATCCTTCGACGTGATCACGCTGTTCCATGTCCTGGAACATCTTCCGGATGCCTTGGCAAAACTGAAGGCTCTGCGATCACATCTGAACGATGGCGGCCGTCTGGTCGTCGAGGTACCCCACGCGCGCGACTTCCTGATCCAGTCGGTTGACTTGCCCGAGTTTCGCGATTTCACCTTCTGGAGGTCCTGCATACGCGCGACACACTCGAGGCGCTTCTTGGCGCCGCGGGATATCGCGATATCACGGTCCGCTACGAGCAGCGCTACGGCTTCACGAACCACTTGAACTGGTTCGTCAGTCGCAAGCCCGGAGGACACGAGAGCCTCAGGCACATGGAGGATCCGCTCCTCGAGGAGCAGTACCGTGCGGCTCGCGAGCGCGACGGCACCTCCGACACGCTCATTGCCGAAGCATACGTGTGAGCGGTTGAATGGCGCGTTGCGCGATCCTCGCCGTGGCGACCCAGCCGGGCCCGGTGGAATTCCTGTTGCCGGCGCTGACACATGCACTGGGAATACTGGGTGAAGCTGATGTCGTGTTGGCATGCGATCCGGCTTGGATGCCGGATGCGGCGCGATACGAGGGAAGCGGTGTTCGGTTTGTTGCCCTGCCGCCACCGGGTGCGGTCGGTGAACTGGTGTCGCGCTTGAAGCCCGACACGCTTGTCGTCTCGACAGCAGGCAGCCCGGTCGAGGTCGCCGCGCTCGCTGCCGGAACCGGCGCCGGTGTGCGGTGCGTTCAGATTGTCGAGGTTCCCTACAATCACGAACTGCGCATCCGCGAATCGGCGCCCGCCGGTTTCGAGGCGGACCTCGTCGTCACCGTTTCGTCCGCCGACGCGGATGTGCTCACAGAGGCGGGTGTGCCGCGCACGCGAGTATCGGTTGTGGGCCATCCCGGCTGGGAGCGTGTTGCGCCCGAGCCGGCGAAAAACCCGGCAGGTGCAGTGTTCCTGTCGCAACCCATACTCGACGACGGTTTCGACCGGTTCGGATATTCCGAAGTGACCGCATGGAATCTCGTCCTCGAGGCGCGCCGTTTCCATCCGGATCGATTCGAGAGCCTGGTCTGGGCGCCACATCCGCGCGAGCGGCGGCTCGACCCGCTCCCTGATGGCTGCGACGCCTTAGCAGCGGACACGCCGTCGGCGTTGCGCGAGAACGGTATCGCGTTCGGCATTTTTTCCTCGATCCTTACAACCGCTTACCTGACCGGGCGGCATGTCATTTCGGTGCAGCCCGAGTTGCCGGAGAACGATTTTTGTGCGCTGAGCCGCATGGGCTGGATTCACCGGTGCGCATCGGTTGACGACATCATCGAAGCGCTCGATGCGCGGATCGAGGATGCGGGCGGAGCGCTGCGCGCGCAGATGCGCGGCAGCGCGCAGCGGCTCGCTGCTGCTCTTGCGGAACAGGTGCGGCCATGAAGATCGTCGGGCTTATACAGGCCCGCATGGGTTCAAGCCGGCTTCCGGGAAAGGTGATGCGACCCCTCGCGGGCAAGCCGCTTGTTTGGCATATCGCGGACCGGCTTTCCCGGGTCCCCGAAATCGACGGAAGCGTATTGGCGACAACGGCCGATCCGGCGAATGCACCGCTCGTCGATTTTGCGGTGCAGGCAGGTCTTCCGGTGGTTCGCTGGCCTGACGAGGACGACATCATCGGGCGGCTGCTTGCATCGGCGGATATTTCGGGGGCCGATGCATTTGTGAAAGTGAATGCGGATTGTCCCCTTGTGGACCCGGAAATCGTCCGGAAGGTTGTCCTGGCGTTTCGGGACGGCGACGCGATCGACCTTGCAACCAACAAGCTGGACGGTTCGTATCCGCTCGGTTTCTCGGTCGAAGTGGTGCGCGTGGCGACCCTGCGCCGGTGTGACGAGGCCTTTCGGGAGCCGGCGCGGCGCGAGCTCGTCATTCAGTGGATGATCGATCATCCCGACGATTTCAGACTGCTGAGCATCTCCGGACCAGGACACGATATCGCGTGCGACTTGACTGTCGATGAGCCACACGACTACGAAC
>JAYPUG010000035.1:8581-10836 GCA_038133965.1 Rhodospirillaceae bacterium
CTGATGCAGCGGATTTTCGACGCCCTTTACAAGCCGGGAGAGGCGTTTGGCCTCGAGGCGGTTCTTCGTTTCCTCGGGGACCGTGAAGACGATGCGGACGAAGCCTGCTGAGGCAGGTTCGACGCGCCGGCAGGGCGTTGGCGACACGCGGATGCCGGTGAACTCCGGTGTCTGTACGACAGAACGGAACGGCGATCCGAGGATGCCGCGGAGGGGTATCGATGAGTGATGGAAAGACCCTGAACATCGGAAACGTGACGATCGGCGGGCCGCGTACGGTCATCATCGCCGAAGCCGGTGTCAATCATTTGGGGCGTCTCGACTATGCCGAGGAGCTCGTCAAGACGGCCGCGCGCGCCGGTGCGGATATCGTCAAGTTTCAGACCTATACGGCCGACAAGCTGACGACGCGCAATGCCCCGCGATTCTGGGACTGGGAAGGCGAAGTTGCCCAGGACGGCAGCCAATTCGACTCCTACGCCATGCTCGACAGTTTTGGGCGCGAACAGCATATCCAGTTGCGAGACCTGTGCGCGAAGTATGGCGTCGAATTCATGTCCACGCCCTTCGACGAAGAGGCCGCCGACATGCTGGTCGATATCGGCATGAAGGGCTTCAAGGTCGCGAGCTGCGATCTGAACAACTTCCCGTTCCTGCGTCACCTGGCGACCAAGGGGCTGCCGATACTTCTGTCGACAGGCGCGGGAACGATCGAGGATATCCAGCGCGCCGTCGAGACAATCGAAGCGGAAGGCAACAGCCAGATCGCAATTCTCCATTGCACCCTGTGCTATCCGACCGAACCGGTCGATTCGAACCTGTCGGCAATGAACGACATCGCCGCGCGCTTCCCCGACTACCTGCTCGGCCTGAGCGACCATACGCTTGGCACGATCGTGCCGGCGGCATCCGTTCTCTACGGGGCGAAGGTCATCGAGAAGCACTACACCTTCGACAAGACACTGCCATACAGCGCTGACCACTGGCTGTCGCTGGACGAGCCCGAGCTCGCCCAGATGGTCGAGCAGGTGCGCACGCTCGAGGTGGCGGTGGGGCACGGGCGCAAGGAAGTTCTCGAGTGCGAGACGCCCGCACACAGTTTTGCCCGCCGCAGTATCGTTGCGGCCTGCGACATTCCCGCCGATACGGTGATCACCTCCGACATGCTGGCCATCAAGCGCCCCGGCACCGGTCTTCCTCCTGAGTTCTTCGACCGGATTGTCGGTACGCGGAGCCTGCACCCGATCGAGGCCGACAGTTTGCTCGACATGGAAGATTTCCGCTGATCCGATGAGCGCTGTCGCGATCGTCCAGGCGCGCATGGGATCGACCCGTTTTCCCGGGAAGATGATGGCAACGCTCGGCCCGTGGCCCCTCATCGAGTGGGTGCTGACGCGGACAGCACATGCACGAAGCCTGTCGCTGGTGGTGTTGGCAACGTCAGAGCTGGCGCGCGACGACGTGTTGTGCGAGGCCGCCGAGCGGCTGGGCGTAACGGTATTTCGGGGCGATGAGTCGGATGTGCTGGGCCGATACGCGCGAGCGGCACACGCGGCCAAGGCAGAAACCGTCGTGCGGATTTGCGGGGACAGACCCCTGGTCGATCCGGCGCTGGTCGACTCGGCTGTTGCGGAGTTCGACGCGGGCGGGGCGGACCTGACCTACAACCACACCTGGGACGGTGGAGAGCCCTGGCCGAAGGGGTTCGGGGCGGAGGTGTTGTCCGCCGAGGCCCTGCACGACATGGCCGAGAACGTGGACGATCCCTATCACCGCGAGCATGTGACCTCGTTCATGTGGCACAACCAGGAACGTTACAGGCTGCGCGCGGTGCCCTGCCCGCCTGATATCGACCCGGGGTTTGCGGGCCTGCGCCTCGATGTGGACGAACCTTCTGACCTCGATATGTTGAAACGGCTTATGCCGGAACCGGATCTCGCAGTCTCGACCCAGGCGGTTGTCACGGCCTGGCGCGCAAGCGATGTCGGCGACGCGCGGCCTCGGTCGAACTGACAAAGTCGAACCGGACGGAACACGATGCGCGTGAATATCCTCACGCCGGGTTTCACGACTCCGAATGGCCGGGCATTTCTGTTTCCGTTCCTGAAGCATCGTCGTGCGCTTCGCGAAGCGGGAATTGAATTCCGGCTGTTCGATGCACCGGGACCCGGCCTGACCGATTGCGATCGTCTGCTGGTGGACCGGAAGTTCCAAGAGCCGATGTGGCCCACTCGCGAGGCCGAGATACTCGACAC
>JAYPUG010000036.1:0-283 GCA_038133965.1 Rhodospirillaceae bacterium
CGATGCGGGCATCGGCGGCCAAGCGCTTTCAGCGTGGCAATGTCACGATCGGGCTGTCTGTCGACAGGCTGGCGGGCGCGGCCCAGGCCTATCGGGTGAACCGGGCGCTACTGGAACAGGTAACGGCGCTACGCACCGAACTGGACGGCATGATCGACGATGCGCGTCCCACCCTCGAAGGGCTTCTTTCCATTCGCGGTATGCTCGAGCCGGATGTCGAGGCCGAGAGCGAGGAGGAAATCGCCGGGCGCGAGGCCGCCATTCTGACGGACGGCGAGGCGGT
>JAYPUG010000036.1:293-2594 GCA_038133965.1 Rhodospirillaceae bacterium
AGGGTGCACGGCTGGCGCCGCTGCTCGATTCGCATCTGGCCGACCTTGAGACGTTGATCGGCGAAGCTGCCGGAACGGCGGCCGTGCAGCCTGAGGCGCTGCGTGCACGGCTCGAGGCGCTGGTCGCCGAACTGCTCGGCACGGAGCCGCGTTTGCCCGAGGAGCGGCTGGCGCAGGAAACCGCGCTCCTGGTCGGGAAGGCCGATGTGCGCGAGGAATTGGACCGGTTGGGCGTTCACGTCGGGGCCGCGCGCGAGCTGTTGGGGTCGGGCGAAGCGGCGGGGCGGCGACTCGACTTCCTGTGTCAGGAACTGAACCGCGAGGCCAACACCCTGTGCTCGAAATCCGCGGATGTGGAATTGACGCGGGTCGGGCTCGCGATGAAGGCCGTGATCGAGCAGTTCCGCGAGCAGATTCAGAACGTCGAGTAGGGAAAGCGAATGTCGGGCGACGGACTCAGTATCAGGCGGCGCGGTCTCATGCTCGTCCTGTCTTCGCCGTCGGGTGCAGGCAAGACGTCGATCTCGCGCGCACTGCTCGAGACGGACGACAACCTGTCGCTGTCGATTTCGGTGACCACTCGGCCGCGCCGGCCGGGCGAGGTGGATGGCGAACACTACCGGTTCGTGGACCGCACCGAGTTCGACCTGATGGTGAATCGCCAGGAACTGCTCGAGTACGCCAAGGTGTTCGACCACTACTACGGAACGCCGCGTGCGGAGGTCGAGGCCGCGCTCGCCGGTGGCAAGGATGTGCTGTTCGACATCGACTGGCAGGGCACCCAGCAGCTCGACGAACGCGCGCGTGACGACCTGGTCAGCGTTTTCATTCTGCCGCCCTCGACGGCCGAGCTCGAACGTCGGCTGCACACGCGGGCCCAGGACAGCGATGCCGTGATCGCGGATCGCATGGCCAAGGCAGCCGACGAGATCACCCACTGGTCCGAGTACGACTATGTGGTCGTGAACGAGAACTTCGAAGCCAGCGTGGCGCGTGTGCGCGCCATTCTCGAGGCCGAGCGGTTGCGCCGCGCGCGCCAGGAAGGCATGTCCGATTTCGTGCGGCTGTTGCGCCAGGGCCGCTAGGCCCGCGCTAGCGGCGGCTCCGGCTGCCGTGTTCCTCGTCGAGCAACACCGATAGCTTTCGCAGCGAATCGCGCCGGCAGAAGGGCAGGCCGAGCCGTGCGTACTCGGGTTCATGCACCCGGTGTCGGAACCCGGGGACGGACGCGTCACGCACCGGCGAGCGGCGGTTGGTCGTAAGCCGTGCGGCGATTGTCTTCAGAATCGACATGGGATCACGGTCGCATCCTCAGGTGGGAGACGCAATGCCGGGTTCATCTATCGCGCGCGCTATCGCGCAGAATTGTTCGATGCTGAGTTCCTCGGCGCGTGCATCGCCCGGAATGCCCAGTGTTTCGAGCAGAGCGGCGCCGCCGATCACGGACAACGACCGGCGCAGCATCTTGCGGCGCTGACCGAAAGCCGCCCGGGTAACGGTTTCGAGGGCCTCGCGGCGTGCCGGGGCAAGGGGACGGGACCTGACACTCAGGTTTACAACCGAAGACGTCACGTTGGGTGGCGGTACAAAGGCCGATGCGGGCACATCGAACATGATCCGGGCCTCGCACAGCCACTGCGCCAAAACAGAAAGGCGTCCGTAGGCCTTCGTGCCCGGCTGCGCGACGAGGCGCTCGGCGACTTCCTTCTGGAACATGAGCGTGAAGCCGAGCCAGGATTCGGCCTGGACGAGCCAGTTGATGAGCATCTGCGTGCCGGCGTTGTAAGGGAGATTTGCGACGAGGCGGCGGGGGGCAGGCCCCAGCGTGGTCGCGTCGAACGCGAGCGCGTCTGCCTCGATGACCGAGAGCCGTCCGCCGGCCGTCCCCGCAAGTTCGTGCAGGGCGGAGATTGCGCGTGCGTCGCGCTCGATGGCATGCACCCGGGCCGCGCCGGTTTCGAGCAGGGCGCGCGTCAGTCCGCCGGGGCCTGCGCCCACCTCGACGACGTTGACGTTCGAAAGGTCGCCGGCGACCGAGACAATGCGGCGGGTCAGGTTCAGATCGAACAGGAAATGCTGGCCCAGCGACTTCTGCGCTGCGATGCCATGGCGCGCTGCGACCTCGCGCAGCGGCGGCAGCCGTGCGGCGTCAAACACGCAGATCGACGAAGGCCGCGCGGCGCAAGTCGCGCAGGTAGCGGCGAGAGAGCATGTCCACGCGCTCACGCAGGAGCGTGTTCTCGATCTCCCCGCGATTCGGCCCGACATTCTCTTGCCGTTCACAGACCATCAGGACCTGTA
>JAYPUG010000036.1:2604-5461 GCA_038133965.1 Rhodospirillaceae bacterium
GTGCTGGCCTGGCCGACTGGGAGGGTTGCCGCGATTTCCCGCAGCTGCTCATTGAGGTCGCGGAGTGTGAATTGCGTCGGTGCTGCTGGCTGAGGAGAACCCGCTTCTTCCGCTGCCGCGGCAAAATCCGCGCAGCCTCGCACGGAACCCGAAATCGCCTGGGCAGTCTGCATTTGCGCATTCACTTCGGCCGGTTGTGCATCGGACGGCAGTCCCAGCAGCATCTGGCGGAGCGAAACGCGCCGTTCGTTGGGATCCGGAGGTTCGTTGGTGCGTTGTTCGATAAGGGCGAGTATCTGGAATCCTTCGGGCACCTCGATCGGGTCCGATACCTGGCCTGGCTCAAGCGTCGCGAGCACCGAATCCAGGCCTGTTCCCAGTTCTCCCGGCTGTACCCAGCCGATTTCGCCACCCGTGGCAGCGGTTGCGGACTTGGAGAACTGCTGTGCGACAGCCCGGAAGTCAGCCCCGCGGCGAACCTGGGTTACGAGGCGTTCCGCGAGATTGTGTATGTCCTGCGCATCCGCCGGGTCGTCGACCGGCAGCAGAATTTCTGCGACCCGGTGCTCGGTTACACCGCGATTCGCCTCGATGCGCGCGATCACGGTGTCGATCTCCTCATCGCCGATCTCGATCGTCGGAACAACCGTTCGTGCCAGCAGCTTCTGCCACGCGATGTTCGCGCGAATCTGTTCGACGGCTGCATTCAGCGCGATGCCCTGGGAACGAACGAAGCTCTCGAACTCGCCGGCGGGTATTCCGTTTGCGCGCTCGATCTGTGAAATCGCGCCGTCGATGTCCCGTTGGTTCACCTGGATGTTCAGGCGCCGGGCTTCCTGCTGTTGCAGGGCCTCGTCGATCAGGCCACGCAGCACCTGGGGAGCGAACCGGCGGCGTGCTTCGGGCGTGTTGGGCAGTCCTGCAGACACGATCAGGATGCGCAACCTCTGCTCGACGTCGAATATCGAGATGACTTCCTCGTTGACCACGGCCGCAATTCGCTGAACGTCCTGCGCCGAACCGCGTTCGGGCATGGCCGAAACGACTGCCAGCATGACAGGTAGAAACACCGCCATGCATTTTACGTGGCGCCAGGTCTTTGCCGGGATGCTGTTCTTGTCGTCTGGCAAGGCGATTCTACCCGTCTAGAACACCGACGACCCGAACTGCCCAAGGTTCTTCAGCGTGACCTGGAAGGTCAACGCCTCGATCGGTGGAACGTCCCGGTCACGGGTGAAGGTGCGCTGATATCTTAGCTCGAAATCCATGCAGTCGCACTCGTACACAAGCGTGCCGCCATAGGACTGGGTGCCCCCCTCGGACGTCAGGTCTCTTCTGGTATCCACCCGGGCAGACCATTGGTCTGTGATCTGCGATGCCAGTCCAACCACGACCTCTTCGCGGTCTTTGGCGAACTCGGCGGTGCGGTCGAAAAAGACGTAGTTGAGGTCCAGCTTGAGCGCGCGCGGGCCGACGGCGGTCGAAAGCTCGGTTCGGCGCGAACGAAACGTGCCGCTGTCGAGCCGCGTCTTGTACAGCAGATCAAGAAACCGGTTTGGTGTGATCTGCAGGCTTGCGACGACGTCTGACAACTGATCCTCGAGCCCGGTTCCTCCGGCGAAGGAGCTCGAATCCCGAAACCTGTAGGACTGCCCAATGATCAGGGTGGTGCTTCCGCCATTGTCGCCAAAGAAGCCCGTTCGGAACCCGTACACGACACGTTGGCCGTCCTCGACCCGGTCTCTTCCCGAGAAGCGGTTTTCGGCAAACAGGTTCGTCTCGTCAAAGGCGATGCTTTGGCTGTCCTCGTTCGGGATGCGTTCGGGGTTGCTACCATTGGGAGCCACCACCAGCGCGACCAGCGGTTCGATAATCTGGCTGCTGGTACCCGCGCGGCGTGCCCAGGGGTACCGCCAACTTACGATCGCCTGAGGGAACAGGCGGCCGGCAAAACCGGACTCGGTGCTGGTGTTCGTCGAGACATCCTTCACGTTGTAGGCATCGGCCTGAAGGGAGGTCCGGAAGCTGGTGATCGAGCCCATGCTGTCGGTGTGCGATATCTCCCAACCGGGGGTGAGGCTGATCCGCTGGCTTGTCGCGCCTGTCTTTCGCGTGAGCGCGCGTACATTCGCGTCCAGGGTTGTCATGCCGCCATACGCGTCTGGGTCCGAGACAAAGCTGTAGTCGATATTCGGCAAGACCACCGGGATCTGGTCCTGGTCGTCTTCGTTGCTCAGGCCCTGGAAGTAGTAGGCATCGGCGACCGCGTAGGTGCGCGTGCCGAAACCCTCCACGAAACCCCGGCTAACCAGCGTGTCTTCCGATGAAAAGCCGTAACGCTGGACATAGGTATCGTCGCTGGCCGCCTTGATGTCGGCGCCCCAGCGCCAGATGTCGTCGATGGAAAAGCGCGTGGTCGAATCGATATGTCCCCGAATTCGCTCGGACCCGACCTGTGTTGCGTCTCGGGTGGTCGAGAGCCTGGTTTTGTGTTCTCCGTCCGCGAACTGCTGCCGATACTCACCGGTCAGGAGAGGGAACTGGTCGGTCGAGACCACCGGATCGAACAGTAGGTCCTTGTCGCGGTCGATTGCCCCGAAATAGGGAACCTGTATCGAGCCACCCAGGATGTTCGAGGCACCGAAGGTCGGTGTCAGGAAGCCGGTCTTGCGTTTCACCGACGGATCCGGATGACTGAGGTACGGGGTGTAGGCGACGGGGACGCCGAGAAACTTGAGTGTCGCATCCCGATAGATGACTTCACGCGCTTCGGCATCGTGTATCACGCGTCGGGCATTGACCTGCCAGATCGGTTCATCGTCGATCCCCGTGCAATTTTGGCAGGGCGTGTAGGCCG
>JAYPUG010000036.1:5471-10819 GCA_038133965.1 Rhodospirillaceae bacterium
CCCCCCCGCCGCTGCGCACTGACAGCGACCAGCCGTGAGTCGTCATTCAGAAGCATCCGGAAACCGCGCAGAAATCCTTCGCGCATATCCGAAGTGAGTTCCGCGAACTCGGCGAAGAGCACCTCGCCCGTTGGCTCGAGCAGCACGACGTTGCCAGTTGCGGTCACTATGTCGTCGCGCTGGTTGTAGGTCACGGCGTCCGCGCGTAGGATGCGATCGTTCTGGACGATTTCGACATTTCCACGCGCCGTCGCCGTGCCGATGTCCTCGTCGAACGAAAGCTCGTCCGCCGTCATCAGGACTGGCTCACCCGAATCCAGCTTCTGTGCGTGTGCACTCGCCGTCACGCAGTAGGCGAGGATCGTTGCGAACAGTGCGAGGCGTAGGCGGCCGGACATGCGCATCAGCCGTCTTCCAGGTGAAGAAGCATCGCCAAGCCGACCATCAGGCTGACGCCCGCCGGGGTCCATGCGGCGAGTATCACGGGCACGCTCGCGCCGAGGCCGAGTGTCTGGATGACGTTGGTGAGCAGAAAAAGCAGGAAGCCGGTCAGGACGCCGGCTGCAACCAGGATTGGCGTGCCGCCACGGCGCGTCAGGCGAAGTGAGAAGGTGGCGGCGATCAGGACCATGGCGGCGAGCAGAACGGGTTCGGCAAGCAGCGCGTGGAGTTGCAAGCGATGCGCCGTGGGCGAAAAACCTGTTTCCTCGAGCACACGGATAAAACGCGGCAGGTTCCAGAAAGAGACGGTATCGGGGCTCGCGAAGCTTTCCTGAATCTTGTCGGACGTCAGATCAGTCGCGATTTCGTGGTTCTCGAAAAAGACACCAGCGCGTCCGGGGCGCGTGATGAGGGCCTCGTTCAGGCGCCAGTGGCCATCCGCAAGCAGGGCGTTCTTGGCATCCACGCGCTCGACGAACCGGTCGTCGGCGCCGAACTCGAACACGATGACCCTTTCGAGGCGCAGCTCGTCGGGCTGGACCTTTGCGGCGTGGATCACGATCTGGCCGTCGCCGTTCTCATTCGTCTGACGTAGCCAGATACCTTCGGACGAAACGGCAAGCAGCGAAGATCGGCCTGTAAGGTAGCGTCCTTCCAGTTCCTCGAACTGAGACAGCAAGACCGATGCGATCGGGTTGATGATCGTGATGTTGACGACGCCAAGAACGATCGCGGCGCCGATGGCTGGCATCAGGAACTGCCAAACCGACACCCCCGCGGCGCGGACCACGACAAGCTCGTGATTCCGGGTCAGTCGCAGGAACGTGAAAATTCCGCCGAACATCACCGCAAACGGGACCGCTTCCTGTGCCAGGAACGGTGATCGCAGCAGGGTCATGCTGCTGATCACGCCGAAGGTCGCGCCTTCGCGCCCGCTGCCGCGCCGCAGCAGTTCGACCGCGTCGATCAGGATGATCACCGCGACGATTGTGGCAAACATGACCAGGAACCAGACAAGGAACTGGCGCAGGATGTAGATCGATATGGTGCGCGAGAACATTGCGGCTGCCGGTCAGCTCGGTTGCGGTTGCGCCAGCGTGGGGCGGGCCCGCATGCGCGGGTTTCGCACCAGCCAGTACATGGCAACCAGGATCGTTCCGATTGGAAGCGCATATGTCGCGGGAATGATGGCCAAAGAACGCCGGGACACGTTGAACAGGCCAAGTGCCGCGATCTGGAGCGCGAAAATCAGCGCGATTGCCATCAGCAGACGGCCTGTCTGACCCCGCCGGTTGAGATCGCCTGACAACAGCACCGCCAACGCCAGGGCCGCGTAGGCGAGGATCAGGAGTGGCGTCGTCAGCCGGCGGTGACCCTCCGAGATGAGTTGGACGAAGTAAGCCCTGTCGTGCAGGCCATCGCCCGGCCTGAGCAGCGAGCCGATAAACCGTTCCTCCGGCTCCCGCCAGCGTGTCGGTGCGTCTTCGTTGAGTATGCTCATGTCCCGCGAATACTGGTCGAAGTTGAACAGGGTCAGACGTCCGGACTCGCTGTCCACTTCCTGCTGGCTTCCGTTGAACAGCACGACCCGCGTGCCCTGGTCGCCCTGGGTCGCGGTACCGCGCTCGGCCGTATAGGTGACAGGGCGTTCCGGATTTCGCGAATCATGCGCGAAAATTCCCTTCAACTCACCCGCACCGGCCCGTTCGCGCACGTAAATGGTCAATCCCGGTATCGGCGTGTTGAAGCGCTGTTCCTGGAGCAGCACACTTCCGAACGAGTTGCGGTAGTTGAACTGCTGCAGCTTGAAGGCGTGGGTGGTGGCAGGCACCAGATAGAGTTGCAGTGCGTATCCGATGAGCACACCAAGGATACCAAGGAAAATCCCGGGCCTGGCGAGGGCAAACTGGCTGACGCCAGCGGCGCGCATGACGATCAGTTCGCTGTCGTTCGTAAGCTTGTTGTACACCACGAGGACGGCCGCGAAGATCGAGATCGGCAGGACCACGGCGAGGAATTTCGGCAGGTTGAGCGCACTCATTTCAAAGAACACGCTCAGCGGCAGTCCGCGGTTGACGATGAAGTCGATAAGACGCAGCGATGCGAACAGCGAAATCAGAAGCGTCAGCGCAGCTCCGACGAACAGGGTCGCGAGCGCAAGTTGCCGGAAGATGTAGTACCCGATCGAGGTCATGAAGGCGTCCAGTGCGGCGTTGCTCCCACAACGCCCACCAAGTTGCTGATTCGCAAAACAAACGTTCGCGTTTCGCCTGATCTTTTAACAGATCGACCGGGGCGGAAAAACACCCGTGCGGCGCGCCGGCGTCACCTTGCGTGCGTCGGCATCGTGCTCTAAATCTCGCGTCTGGTACCGGCGGCCATGGCGGCCGCTCCGGCCGAATCCCCACACGGAACCGATGTCATGAGAACCAGCTTTGCCGAACCGAAACTTCCCGCGCGCGGCGTGGTCGTTTTTCTCGCGGGCAGCGACGAGAAGCTGGGGGCGAGCGCCCGCCGCCTCGACAATGCCACCGGCGGCGCGTTGACGCGTGCCGCCAAGGCAGGCGGATTTTCGGGAAAGAAAGGCAGCCAGGTCACGATCCTGGCGCCGCACGGCAGTGAGGATCTGACGATCCTCCTCGTCGGGATCGGTGAGTTGGTGCGCTTCGATGCGCTGCGCGCACAGGAGATCGGCGCGTCGATCTACAAGGCTCTCGTCTCGGTCTCGGCGAAGTCGGCGGCGATCGTTGCCGAGGTCGGACAGAAATCTGCGGTCAAGGGGCCGGACCTGGCGGCGAATCTGGCCATCGGCGCGCGCCTGCGTGCCTACCGCTACGACAAGTACCTGACCGGCGCCAACGGCGAGCGTGCCCGGTCGGGTCCGGACCGCCTGCAGGTCCTCACGCGCAATGCAGCGAAGGCACGAAGCGCCTTCAATGCGTTCCTGCCGGTCATCGACGGCGTCGATCTGGCGCGCGACCTCGTGTCGGAGCCGAGCAACGTCAAGTCGCCGAAATGGATGGCTGCCCAGTGTCGCAAGCTTTCGAAGCTGGGCGTGAAGGTCGAGGTGCTGGGCGAGGCCCAGATGCGCAAACTCGGCATGAACGCACTGCTGGGGGTGGGTCAGGGCAGCGTGCGCGATTCGCAGCTGGTCGTGATGCGCTGGAACGGCGGCGGACGGAACGCAAAGACCGTGTCGTTCATCGGCAAGGGCGTGACGTTCGACACGGGCGGCATTTCCATCAAGCCTGCGGGCGGCATGGAGGACATGATCTGGGACATGGGCGGCGCCGGCACGGTGATCGGTGCTATGGCCGCACTGGCGGGCCGCAAGGCCAAGGCGAATGTCGTCGGGGTGGTCGGCCTCGTCGAGAACATGCCCGACGGCAATGCCCAGCGTCCCGGCGATATCGTCACGACCATGTCCGGCCAGACCGTCGAGGTGATCAACACGGACGCCGAAGGGCGGCTCGTGCTCGCCGATGCGCTCTGGTACACGCAGAAGCGCTTCAAGCCCGACGTGATGATCGACTTCGCCACGCTGACCGGTGCGATCATGGTGGCGTTGGGCCGCGAATATGCAGGGCTTTATGCCAGCGAGGACGGGCTGGCGGAGAAGATCGTGTCAGCCGGCCAGTCGGTGGGCGAGAAGATCTGGCGGATGCCGCTGGACGATGCCTACGACAAGCAGATCAACACGCCGCGTGCGGACATGAAGAATGTTGGTCCGCGCTGGGGTGGCAGCATCACGGCCGCGCAGTTCCTGCAGCGTTTCACCAACGATGTGCCCTGGGCGCACATGGATATCGCAGGTGTCGCGTGGTCCGAAAAGGAACTGCCGATGATGGCGAAGGGGGCGTCGGCGTTCGCGGTGCGCACCCTCGACCAGTTCGTGCGCGACAACTACGAAGGCTGATGCCGGCCCGCCCGTGACCGAAATCCGCTTCTACCACCTGACCCGGCGCACGCTCGAAGAGGTGCTGCCGGTGATGCTCGAACGCACGGTCCTGCGTGACGGACGTCGCGCGGTGGTCGTTGCGGGATCGCCCGAACGGGTGGAAGAGCTGAACGCGCGGCTGTGGACCTATAACGACCGGGTGTTCCTGCCCCATGGCAGCAAGACGGACGGCCACGCCGCCCGTCAGCCGGTCTGGCTGACCGACACGGACGAGAACCCGAACGGCGCGCAGGTGCTGTTTCTGGCCGACGGCGCGGAGGCCGGGAACCTCGACGGCTATGACCTCGTATGCGAACTCTTCGACGGGCGGGACGAGGCGGCGGTCGCATCGGCGCGCGCACGCTGGAAGACCTATCGCGACGCCGGACACGCGCTGACCTACTGGCAGCAGACCGAGCGCGGCGGCTGGGAGCAACAGGGCGCCGAGTAGGCGCGGATCCCGGTTCGAAATCAGGGCCCGGTGTGCCTTGCCGGGTCCGCCGCCGCTGGATATAAGGCGCGCATCTTCAGACGTCCTCCAGCGGAGCAGTTCCCATGGCCCTCGAGCGCACTTTCTCGATCATCAAACCCGACGCGACACGCCGCAACATCACCGGCAAGGTTCTCGCCAAGCTCGAGGACGCAGGTCTGCGTGTCATCGCGCAGAAGCGCATTCACATGACGCAAGAGCAGGCCGAGGGTTTCTATGCCGTCCACCGGGAGCGGCCATTCTTCAACGACCTCGTTGCCTTCATGACTTCGGGGCCGGTCGTGGTGCAGGTGCTGGAAGGCGAGGACGCCATCGCGCGCAACCGCGAGGTCATGGGCGCGACGAACCCCGAAGAGGCGGCCGAGGGGACGATCCGCAAGGAATTCGCGGAATCGATCGAGGCGAACTCGGTGCACGGCTCCGACGGCCCGGACACGGCGGCCCAGGAAATCGCGTTCTTCTTCGAGGAAGGCGAGATCG
>JAYPUG010000037.1:0-5383 GCA_038133965.1 Rhodospirillaceae bacterium
GAAGAGTACTGGGTCGATATCGGCCAGATCGAGGACTACCGGCGCGCCAACGAAGAATTCGCCGCAGTATTCTAGGCCCGCATCCGCGCTAGAGCTGCCAGCGTCGCACACCGTCGGCGAGGGTCAGGCCGCGCCACATGCCCTTGACGTCCGCCGCCACACCGCCCGGCGCCACAAGCTCCGACAGAGCCGCGGCATCGAACGCCGCATATGTGTCATGGCGCACAGCGCCGACGACGGCGTCGTATCCGGAAGCACCCTCCAGGTTCTCGAGCAGGTCCACGTCGAAGAAGGTGCGGGCCTCGCCTGCGTCGGCATGGGGGTCGTGAACATCCACCTGATGGCCCAGACCGCGCAGTGCCTCGACGATATCGACCACACGGGAATTTCGCAGGTCCGGCACGTTCTCCTTGAAGGTCAGGCCGAGGACCAGGACACGCCCCGGGCGCGTCGCGAGCTCTGAATCCACCTGACGGGCGACATAGGCCCCCATGGAATCATTGATGCGGCGGCCCGACAGGATGACCTCGGGGTTGTGCCCGACCGACTGGGCGGCATGCGCGAGGTAGAACGGGTCGACACCGATGCAGTGCCCGCCGACCAGGCCCGGCTCGAACGGCAGGAAATTCCACTTGGTACGCGCGGCATCCAACACGTCCAGCACGTTTATCCCCATGCCATTGAGGATGACCGCCACCTCGTTGACGAACGCGATGTTGATATCTCGCTGTGCGTTCTCGATGACCTTCGCGGCTTCGGCCGTCCGGATGTCGCGGGCGCGGAACACGTCGCCGCCGTTCACCGCGCCATATACCGCGGCAAGGCGATCGGTCACCTCGGATGTCTGGCCGGCCACGACCTTGGTGATCCGGTCCACCGTGTGCTTGCGGTCACCCGGATTGATTCGCTCCGGCGAGTATCCGAGGTGGAAGTCCGTTCCACAGACGAGCCCGGAACCTGCTTCAAGAATCTGGCCGCATACGTCCTCCGTTACACCCGGATAGACCGTCGATTCGTACACGACGATCGTGCCCGCGCGCAGATGGCGTGCGACGGTTTCGCTGGCGCCGCGCACAGCCGACAGGTCCGGACGCTGCGCGGCATCGACGGGCGTCGGCACGGTGACGATGAATATATCGGCTGCATCGAGATCGTCCTCGGCATCGGAAAGCTTCAAGGTCGATTCCTCGAGATCGGCCGACGAGACCTCGTCCGTGCGGTCGTATGCCCGACGCAGTTCTCCGATCCGCCCGGAATCGATATCGAAACCCGTGACGTCGAAGTGGCGCGCGAGGTGCACGGCAAGCGGCAGGCCAACATAACCCAAGCCTATGACGGCGATCCGCAACTCACCCGACATCCGGTCGAACTCCCGATGGCTCCGCCATCACGACGAGGCGGCGACGCAAACTGTGCGAACCCGGCCAATACCAAGCGCCTGCGGCTGGCACAACCGAAGAGATTCGCGACAATTCCACTTGCATCGGGAACGCGATTGCCGCAACACGGCAGAACCGCAGCCGGATTTCGGATTCGACGCAACCTGCCTCGTGCGCACTCGTCCGGAGCCACGGCGGGACATCATCGGATTTGCGTGTCATCCCGCAAACACGTGCAGGAAGCGAAGTTCTTTGACATGGACCGTCTCGACCGTCTCGAAGCCCAGAGCGTTTACATCCTGAGAGAGGCCTATGCGTGTGCCCGCCCGCTGGCGATGCTGTGGTCCATCGGCAAGGATTCCAACGTCGTGCTCTGGCTCGCGCGCAAGGCCTTCTTCGGGCGCGTTCCGTTCCCCGTGGTGCAGCTCGACACCGGCATGGAACTCGACGAGGTCTATGCCTACCGGGACCGGTACGCGAAGGAGTGGGGCCTCGACCTTGTCGTGATCGATTGCCCGCCCGAGAGCGAAATGGACCCGGACCTGCCGCCCATGACGCGCGCCGCGGCGCGCAAGAGCGCCGGGCTCGCAAACCTTCTTGAGACGGGCGGCTACAAGGGCATCATCGTCGGTATTCGCCGCGACGAGGAAGCGACCCGCGCCAAGGAGCGCGTCTTCAGCCCGCGCGCGACCAACGGCGTGTGGGAGTTTCGCGACCAGCCCGCCGAATTCTGGGACCAGTACACGACAGACGTGCCCGACGGCGCCCATCTGCGAATCCATCCGCTGCTGCACTGGACCGAAACTGACGTCTGGCGCTACTCGCAACGCGAGGGCATTCCGATCAACACGCTCTATTTCTCGAAAGATGGAAAGCGCTACCGCTCGCTCGGCGAGAAGAACATCACCGCGCCTGTCGAAAGCGACGCCGCCACCATCGATGAAATCATCGCCGAACTCGAGACCACGCGCGTGCCCGAGCGCGCGGGACGGCTGATGGACAACGAGGCCGAGGATTCGTTCGAGCGCCTGCGCACATCGGGGTACATGTAGTGGCGAACGTTTCCGAAATGCCGCAGGCCGGGACGGAAACGGCACGAACCGCGCAGCCCGCGCCGCAACTGCGCGTGGTGATCGTGGGCCATGTCGACCACGGCAAATCAACCCTGGTGGGCCGGCTGTTCCACGACACGGGCCAACTGCCCGAAGGCAAGCTCGAGGCCATCCAGGAAATGTGCCGGCGCCGGGGCATGCCCTTCGAATGGGCGTTCCTGATGGACAGCCTGAAGGCCGAGCGCGACCAGGGCGTCACGATCGACACGTCGCAGATCTGGTTTCGCCACAGTGGCCATGAGTACGTCCTGATCGACGCGCCGGGCCATCGCGAGTTCATCCGCAACATGGTGACCGGCGCCTCCAATGCGGACGCCGCATTGTTGATGATCGATGCAGACCAGGGGGTCCGCCGCCAGTCACGGCACCATGGCTATCTTCTGCAGCTGCTGGGCGTGACCGAGGTCGCCGTCGGCGTCAACAAGATGGACCTGGTGGGCTATGACGAAGCCCGGTTCCGCGCCATCGAGGCCGAGTACTGGACCTATCTCGAAGGCATAGGAATCACCCCCCGCCAGGTGGTACCGATTTCGGCACGTGAGGGCGACAACGTCGCCAACGTATCTGACCGCATGGCCTGGTACACCGGCCCGACGATCCTCGACACGCTCGCGCAACTCGAACGGCCCGGCTCAGCCACGGACAGGCCTCTGCGGCTTCCCCTGCAGGACATCTACAAGTTCGACGACCGGCGCATTCTTGCCGGCCGGATCGAATCGGGCACCCTCAACTTGGGCGACGAGCTCGTATTCTCTCCCAGCAACCGGACCGCTCGGATCGCCTCCATCGAGGCGTGGAACACCGGAAAGAAGCCGGAATCCGCTGGCGCGGGCGAGTCCGTCGGCATCACCCTCGACGAACAGATATTCGTCGAACGCGGTGAAGTGGCAAGCCATCTGGACCACGCGCCAATCGAAACCGACGTGTTTCACCTGCGGCTGTTCTGGCTCGCGGACACGCCGCTGGAAATTGGAAAACCTTACGAGCTCAAGATCGGCAGCCGCCGCATCGGCGCCACTGTTGAACAAATCGAGCGCGTCATCGATGTCGACGCACTATCGGACCGGCACGCAGAGAAAGTGGCGCGCGACGAGATCGCCGATGTCGTGGTGCGAACGAACGGACTGGTGGCCATAGACGAGCACGAGGCCCTCGCGCGAACCGGACGGGCCGTGTTCGTGGACCGCCACCGCACGCTTGGCGGCGGCATCGTCTCGCTCGGCAGCTACCCCGATCAACGCCAGCTCGTCACGGTGCGCTCCACGAACGTCACGGCCGTCGATCATCGCGTAGATACGGCACGGCGTATTGCGCGCAACCGCCATAGCCCCGGCGTGTTGTGGTTCACCGGGCTGTCGGGTGCCGGCAAGTCGACCCTCGCGATGGCACTCGAGCAACGTCTCTTCGACGAGGGATGCCAGGTCTATGTGCTGGACGGCGACAACGTGCGTTCCGGGCTGAACGCGAACCTCGGTTTCTCGCCCGAGGACCGTGCCGAAAACATTCGGCGTGTCGGCGAGGTCGCAGCGCTGCTCGCCGATGCCGGCCTGATCGTGATTACGGCGTTCATCTCTCCCTATCGCGCCGACCGCGCGCGCGCGCGCGAGGCAGCGGGAAAGGCGTTCCACGAGATTCATATCGACGCCGATGTCGAGACCTGCGAGGCGCGCGACCCCAAGGGCCTGTATCGCCGGGCCCGCGCAGGCGAAATCTCCGATTTCACCGGCATTTCCGCGCCCTACGAGGCCCCGGAAACGGCCGAACTGGTTGTCGATACTTCGAATCGCGACGTCGAGGCGTGCCTCGACGACCTGGTTGCCTATGTACGGGCAAACTTCCGGGTAACGACCTAGGAAGCTGCGACCGAAGCCCCCGGGCGATACGACACCTTTGCCACTGCGCAGTCTTAAACGGCTGTTAACCACTGGAGCACACAATCGGCAGAACCGGTGGATCAACCACGTTTCAAAGTCATGCAGATCGCAGACCGCAGCATCGGGCCAGGCCACCCGTGCTTCATCATCGCTGAAGTCGCCCAGGCCCATGACGGCTCGCTCGGACTCGCGCACAGTTTTGTCGATGCCGCAGCGGACGCGGGCGCTGACGCCGTTAAATTCCAGACCCACATCGCGGCTGCCGAATCGACCCAGGACGACGAGTTCCGGATCAAGTTCAGCCGTCAGGACGCGACACGCTACGACTACTGGCAGCGTATGGAATTCTCGGCCGAGCAATGGGCCGGTCTTGCCAAACACGCCCATGAACGCGGCATGTGCTTTCTCAGCTCCGCCTTTTCGCCCGACGCCGTGCGTATCCTCGAGGCGATCGGAATGCCCGCCTGGAAGATCGCAAGTGGCGAGACCAGTTCGCGTGTGCTGATCGACCAGATGGCTTCTACCGGTCGGCCGTTCATCGTTTCAACCGGTATGAGCGATTGGGCCGAAATCGATGCAATTGCCGACCAGCTGCACGATCATAACGCACCGTTCGCGCTGCTCCAGTGCACGAGCAAGTATCCGACCCCGCTCGAAGATGTCGGACTGAACGTCATCGACCAACTGCGTGATCGATACGCCTGTCCGGCGGGACTGTCCGATCACTCTGGATCCGTACACCCGGCATACGCTGCGCTCGCGCGCGGTGCCGACATCCTCGAACTCCATATCACGCTCGACCGGCGCATGTTCGGCCCCGACACCGTGGCGTCGCTGACCGTCACGGAGTTCGCGCAGGTCACCGCATTTCGCGATGCGCTGGCCACGATGGATACCGCACCCGTTGACAAGGATGTCGTGGCGGCCGAGCTCGAACCGTTGCGCCGACTGTTCGTGCGCAGCCTCGCACCCGCGCGCGCGCTTTCCGCAGGAGAGTGCCTGACCAGCGAACTGATCG
>JAYPUG010000037.1:5483-10753 GCA_038133965.1 Rhodospirillaceae bacterium
AACTGATCGGCAGGACCGTCGCGCGCGATGTGCCCGCCGACCGCCTCTTCTGTGAGGAGGATTTTCGATGAGTTGGAACGGACAGCGCGTGCTCGCCGTGGTGCCGGCGCGCGGCGGCAGCAAGGGCATTCCGGGCAAGAACCTGCGGCCCATCAATGGGCTTTCGCTGGTCGCGCGCGCCGCGGCGGCGTGCCGGAATGCGCACTGGATCGACCGCGCAATCCTTTCATCCGACGACGCCGCGATAGCCGCAGAGGCCGAGGCGCACGGTTTGGACGCGCCGTTCCAGAGACCTGAATACCTTTCCGGCGATGCGGCCAGTTCGCTCGATGCCTGGCGGCATGCCTGGCAGGCGTGCGAAGAGATCGACGATTGCCGCTACGATATCGGCCTGCTGCTGGAGCCGACCAGCCCGATGCGCAGGCCAGATGACATCGAGCGTTGCTTTGCAGCACTCGACGACCCCGACCATGACGCAGCGGCAACGGTCAGTCCCACACCCGCGCATTTCACGCCGCACAAGACGTTGACGCGCGACGACAGCGGCTGCATCGATTTTTACCTCACGGATGGTGCCCAGTACGCAAACCGGCACCTGATTCCGGCCTTCTACCACCGCAACGGTCTTTGCTACGCGGTGCGACGCTCGACGCTCATGCAGCACGGAACGATCATCGAACGGAACTGCGCCGCCGTTGTCGTGGAGCGAACCGTCGTCAATATCGACGAGCCGTCCGACCTAGATCTCGCCGAGTTCCTGATCGGACGTGAATCGACGATGGACGCCGACGGCGAAGCGGCCGACACACCGCTCAGGATGGTCGCGGGAGCCTGATCCCACGCCGCCCGGGACGCATCACCAACCACGGCACCATTTCGTCCCCGCCAGAAAGCGGTGTGGCGCTCACGACCGCGTTTGCTAGAACAACGGATGAATTCCGCCCGCGCAACGCCACGGTACTTCAGTCGCCGGCGTGGGACGAAACCGAGCGCGAGACGATCATCCTGTGCTGAAATTCGTTCGTTACCTGCGCCATGGACCGCTGTCGCGCTTCGGTGGCCTCTGGCTGTTCCTGGGACGCCTTGCGCGCCGACTGATCGCGATACTTCCGCGTTCGACAGTAAGTCATAAAATCGGCGGCTACGGCCCTTTCCAGATGGATTCGCACTTCGCGTTCAGCGATTTCGCGAACTGGGGCGAGGGCCACAACAATGCGTTCCCGGCCCTGATCGAGGCCTGTCGCGACAAGCACTGCGTTCTCGATATCGGTGGCCATATCGGCCTGGTCGCCTTACCCATGAGCCAGGCGGTGGCGCCTGGTGGCCGTGTTTTCTGTTTCGAGCCGGGCGCGGCCAACCTCGAGTTTCTCCGTTTCCACCTGACACGGAACAACGCCGCGAATGTCGAGGTGGTGGAAAGCCTTGTTGGCGATTCCGACGGCGAAACGGAATTCTTCGAGCAGGACGGTGCAACCGGGCAGAACTCCATCGTGGTCAAGAAGAACCACGACGCATACCGAAGGGTACGGCGCCGCCAGGTTACGCTCGACACCTTCTGCACTGCGCACGACCTGCATCCCGAGGTCGTCAAGATCGACGTGGAAGGTGCGGAAATCTCGGTGCTACGCGGTGCGCGCAATACCCTTCGCCGGGATCGGCCCGTCATTTTCCTGAGCGTACATCCCGCAGAGCTTGAGTTGCTGGGTGAATCGACGGAAAACCTTATGCGCGAGATCGATGCGATCGGCTATGACTGCCACGAGGTCGATGGCAGTCCGGTCGAGCGGTTCCGCCTTGCAGAGTATCTCGTGACACCCCGGGGAGATCAGGATTGAGTCAGCTGAACAGCGCCTTTGAAACTCTGCGCGACCGCGGCCCCAACGCCCTGTGCAGGGCGGTATGGGGTGTCGCCCGGACAGCGATACACCGGCTGACAGGGCGAACCTTCGCGCTGTGCCGGGTCTATGACTATCGTCTTTGGGTCGATCTCGACGACCGGGGCATTTCGCGCACGCTGATGTTGTTTGGTGAGCGCGAGCTCGAACACAAGGCCATGCTCGAGCGCATCGTCACCCCAGGGATGTGCGTTTTCGATATCGGGGCGAACATCGGGTACTACCCGATCATGGAGAGCCGCCTTGTCGGTCCCGAGGGACGGGTGATCGCGATCGAGCCATCACCGACGAACATCGCCCTGCTCGAACGAAACCTCGAACTCAACGGCGTCACAAACATCGACGTGCGTGAGGGCGCCGTTTCCGATACGCACGGCGAGCGCGAGTTCCACCTGTCAACGCAAAGCAACCTCAACACGTTCCATGATATCGGCAGCGGCGCCGTTCATCTCGCCGGAGAGTCGATTCCCGTCTCGGTCACGACAGTACCCGCGCTCGCGGCCGAGTTCGGCGCACCGGATCTGATCCGCATGGATGTGGAGGGACATGAGGTGGAAGTCATCGCCGGCCTGCTCGACGCGGTTCAGGCAGGCGAGATGTGTCCGATGATCATCTTCGAAACTCACCTGTCCCGCTATACCGGGGATCATGCCTTTGCGCCGGTCCTCCGCCGCCTGTTCGACGCCGGGTATCGGGTTCGCCTGGCCGCGTCGTCGTGGGAGAGCGGAACGCAGAGGGTGGAGGCGCTCGGGTATCGGGGCCTGGACACGATAAGGACCGACGGCGTCACCCGGACCCTGTTCGAGGATATCAGCGCCGAAGACGCGATCTCGCTTATCTGCGAGACAGGGGGCCTCAGAACTGTCGTGCTAGCACCGGATTCTACGGACTAGGCCACTCGGAGCCCAAAACGCTCCAGGAGACCCAGCCACACCCTGGCAACGGCATCTGGCGAGAAGTCGGCCACTGCCGCTCGGGCAGCGCCCCCCAACCGGTTCGCAAGTTTCGCATCGTCCGCAACGGCAGACATCGCGCGGGCCAGTTCAACCGGTTCGACCGGCGGCACGAACAGTGCATTCCGGTCATGTCCGATCCATTCCGGCAAGCCGCCGGGTACGGCCGTCACGACACACGGGCAGGCGTGGCCCATCGCCTCGAGAAGCGCGTTCGATGTGCCTTCGAAGCGGGACGACTGTACGAACATCGCACAGGCCTCATAGTAGTCGGCGGGATCGACGAACCCCTCGAAAGACACCCGCCCGGAGAGGCCGCATGCGGCTGCCTTCGCTTCAAGCATCGCGCGATCCGGCCCCTCTCCCAATATGACAAGACGCCAATCGGGGCGCGCGCGGGCAAACTCGCCAAACGCCTCGACGAGCACATCGAAGCCCTTCTGCCGAACCAACCGGCCAACAGCGAGCACAAAGGGGCTGCGCGTATCCGGCAGACGCGCACGATCGACCGGCACCAGTGGATTTGGAACAAAAGCCAGCTTCTCGCGCGGCACATAGTCCGCTAGCGAGTCGAGGGCCCCGGGCGAGTTGGCCGTAACGAGATCGGCGCGCCGATAGTAACGTCGGCGAAGCATGTCCCACACCCGGCCGAGGGACTGCGCGGCAGGGTCGTTACGTTCCGAAATCACCACCGGAACGCCCATGCGCGCACAGGCGAGCACGGTCAGAATGTTCGTCGTCCCAACGAGCGCGATGACGGCATCGGGGCGGCTTTCCGAAATGAGTCGGCGCAGCACGCGGACGCGTTTCAGGTTCGCGACCAGCGCCTCGATCGGATTGCGCGAATGTCCGGCAAGCTCCGCACCCATGTGCACCACACGCGGGTCGAGTGCGATGCGCGCCGGACTGCCTCCGGCATAGGTAACCACGCAGACATCACAGCCAAGATCGGCCAGCGCCCCGGAGAGAAGCGCAAGCACACGCTGCGCGCCGCCGCCACCGAGGCCTTCAATGACGAATGTCAGACGCAAGTTCGCCATATATTCCTGCCACTGTCCTGGCATGCCGCGCCGCCGCGAAGCGTTCGCGGACACTCTCGCGCCCCCGCAAGGAAAGTTTACGCCGAAGATCGGGGCTATCGAGCAGCAGTCTCATCTTCACCGCGAAGTCGTCGGCGTCATCGGGGCGCGCCAGTTCCCCGTTCTCGCCGGAGTTCACGATCTCGCGGTGTCCCCCGTCATCGGCGGCAACAACCGGAGTTCCTGCGAACATCGCCTCGACGAGTGTCCGCCCGAGCCCCTCGTTCACGCCTGGCGCCACCAGAACATCGAAGGCGGCCAGCCAGGGCAGGATGGGAAACTGCGGACCCGTGACGTGGATTCGACCGGCCAGCACGTCTCGCCCAATCCGCCTGCCTTCCGCTGTTTCGAGAAAGCCGCGGGGATCGCCGACCATCACGAAATGCGCATCGGTATCGGCAAGGCGCGCGGCCATATCGAGAAAGACCGACGGGCGTTTCTGCGCTTCCATGTTTCCGACGAACCCCACGAGCGGCACCGAATGGGGAATGCCGAGCTCGGCCACGACAGCCGCACGATGGCGTCCACGATCGTCTTCGCCGGGCTCGAACGGATCGAACGGTTCGTCCACCACCTGTGCCCGGCGGGCCATTGCCGGGGGCAGTCCCGAACGACAGAACTGCGAAATTGTCAGAATACGTGCGGGCAAGCACGCATAGAGCCCGAGACGGCGAGACGGGTTGATCGTGCGTTGGTGCCAGACGTGGCGAATGCCACCCAACCGTGCGGCGGGGCTCCAGCTCAGATGCATGCGCGCGTCGTTCGTGTGAACGACATCGAACGGCTGCCGGCACAGCCAGCGACCGAGGGTCATCCCATGACGAAGCATCCGCAACGGTTCGCGGATCATGCCGGCGCCCGAGACGACGGACCTGCGCGGCAACTCGACATGAGGAATGCCACGATCGGCCAGATAACCGGCGAGCGGCCCATCGTCATGATGCAAGCCAACAACCGCGCGAACCCCGCAATCTCGCAGATGCTCGATCAGCGCCAGCGCCGACATGTGACTGCCGCCGACGCTGTCGCCCACGAACGGGAACAACACTGTCGTCTCAGGAGGAGAACCCTGCTCGCTTCTCCGGGCCGCCATCATTCGCCTGCCCCGGCCCTTGCTCATGCAACGACCGTGCGCAGGCGGGTCACGAACAGATCCGCCGCATCGCTGCCGACCAGTTGTGCGCGGTAGCGTTCCTGCCCGGCCGCCGCGATCTCTCGGCGGCGTGGCTCATCAGCAAGAAGGGCATCCAGCCGTTCATCGAAATCCGAAAGATCCCATCGGTGGAAGACACATGTTTCATCATCGACGAACAGGTCTGGCCACGTTTCGATGTTCGACATAT
>JAYPUG010000038.1:0-10668 GCA_038133965.1 Rhodospirillaceae bacterium
CGCGCTCGAACACGGAATCGAGGATGTCGGAGATGTTCTTGCGCACCGATTCCGGCGTGATCCCGTTTTCCTCGTTGTAGGCCTGCTGCTTCTCGCGCCGGCGCGATGTCTCGTCCAGCGCGGCCTTGAGGCTGCCGGTCATCTTGTCGGCATAGAGGATCACCCGGCCATCGACGTTGCGCGCCGCGCGGCCGATGGTCTGGATCAGCGAGGTGCGCGAGCGCAGGTAGCCCTCCTTGTCGGCGTCGAGGATTGCCACCAGCGCACATTCGGGGATGTCGAGCCCCTCGCGCAGCAGGTTGATGCCGACCAGGATATCGAAGGTGCCGAGGCGCAGGTCGCGCATGATCTCGATGCGCTCCAGCGTCTCGATGTCGGAATGCAGGTAACGCACCTTGAGCCCCTGTTCGTGCATGAACTCGGTCAGGTCTTCCGACATGCGCTTGGTCAGGGTGGTGACCAGGACCCGCTGGCCCTTCTTCGTCACCTCCTGGCACTCGGCGATCAGGTCGTCGACCTGGGTGGCGACGGGCCGGACGATGCAGACCGGGTCGGTCAGGCCGGTCGGGCGGACGACCTGTTCGGCGAAGACGCCGCCGGTCTGCTCCAGCTCCCAGTCCCCGGGCGTGGCCGAGACATAGACCGTCTGCGGCCGCATTTCGAACCACTCCTCGAACTTCAGCGGCCGGTTGTCCACGCAGGACGGCAGGCGGAAGCCGAACTCGGCCAGCGTGCCCTTGCGCGACAGGTCGCCGCGGAACATGCCGCCCAGCTGGGGCACGGTGATGTGGCTTTCGTCGACGAAGAGGATCGCGTCGGGCGGCAGGTACTCGAACAGGGTGGGGGGTGGCTCGCCCGGGTTCCGGCCCGTCAGGTGGCGCGAGTAGTTCTCGATGCCCGGGCACGATCCGGTCGCCGCGATCATCTCCAGGTCGAAGGTGGTGCGTTGCTCCAGCCGCTGCGCTTCCAGCAGCCGGTTCTCGCCGTGCAGCTGGTCGAGGCGCGTGCGCAGTTCGGCCTGGATGGTCTTGGTCGCCTGCTGCAGCGTCGGTTTCGGCGTGATGTAGTGTGAGTTGGCGAAGACGGTGACCCGCTCGAGCGCTCCGGACGCGGCGCCGGTCAGCGGGTCGAACTCGTTGATGGACTCGATCTCGTCGCCGAACAGCGACAGGCGCCAGGCCCGGTCCTCCAGATGGGCGGGGAAGATCTCGATCGTGTCGCCGCGCGAGCGCAGCGTGCCGCGGTAGAAGTTCGAATCGTTCCGCCGGTACTGGAGTTCGGTCAGGTCGCGCAGGATCTGGGTCCGGTCCACCCGGTCGCCGACCTGATAGACCTTCGTCATCTCCAGGTACGATTCCGCGTCGCCGATGCCGTAGATGCACGATACGGAGGCGACGATCACCACGTCGCGCCGCTCGAACAGGGCGCGGGTGGCCGAGTGGCGCATCCGGTCGATCTGCTCGTTGATCGAGGATTCCTTCTCGATATAGGTGTCCGAGCGCGGGACGTAGGCCTCGGGCTGGTAGTAGTCGTAGTAGGACACGAAATACTCGACCGCGTTTTCGGGAAAGAAGCTCCGCATCTCGGCAAAGAGCTGGGCGGCGAGCGTCTTGTTGGGTGCGAGGATCAGCGCGGGGCGGTCCGTGCGCGCGATCGCGTGCGCCATGGTGAAGGTCTTGCCCGAACCGGTGACGCCGAGCAGAACCTGGTCCGTCTCCCCGGCGTCGAGCCCGGCAATCAGGGATTCGATGGCCTCGGGCTGGTCGCCCGCCGGCTGGAACTCCGAGACCAGCTTGAACCCGGCCGGGCCGCTGCCCGCCGGGTGGTCGTCGGCAAAGACCTTGCGCGGCAGTTCGGCCGGTGTCGGCAGGTACTTGGCCTGGAATTCGGCGAGATCGACCATCCCCGATATATAGGGCGCGCAGCGGGGGGAAGGCCAGCGCGGCGGCGTGTTTCGGGTTGACCTGGATCAATGCGGGCGGGGCGGGGACAGCCCAGGATCGCGGCATATCGTTCATGGAGAACCCCAATGCCCGTCGAAAATCTCATCATCCTCGGAATCGTCGTCGTCGGCATGGCCGCCTTCGGAGCCGTCACCTTGTGGCTCACCACCGAAAGCGGCCGCCTCCGGCGCAACGAGAGGCACTTCGTCGCCGCCGAGTAGTTCGGCAACGGATCGCCCCCTCCGATCCGTTACGGCCCGGTTTCCCCAAGCCGGGCCGTTCGCCGCTTGCGCGGCGCTTGGCCGGGGACTAGGCTCGCGCCCGTGCCGCAGCGCAGCATTGCCGTGCGCGGACGGCACGGCCAACTCCAGCGGACCGCAACCGATGTCCTTCCTCGCCTCGCGCCTGAACGCCATCAAGCCCTCGCCCACGATCGCCATCAACACCCTGTCGCAGGAGTTGAAAGCGCGGGGCCGCGACGTGATCGGCCTGGCGGCGGGCGAACCGGATTTCGACACGCCGCAGAACGTCAAGGACGCGGCGGCGCGCGCCATGGCGGAAGGCAAGACGAAGTATGTCGCGCCGGCCGGCATTCCCGAACTGCGCGAGGCGATCTGCGACAAGCTGCGCGACGACAACGAACTGGAATACACCCCGGCCCATATCCATGTGGGCTGCGGCGGCAAGCAGACGATCTACAACGCGCTGTTCGCGACCATCGATCCGGGCGACGAGGTGATCGTCGCCGCGCCCTACTGGGTGTCCTACACCGACATCACCTTGCTGTGCGGCGGCGTGCCGGTGGTGGTCGAGACGACCCAGGAGACGGGCTTCAAGCTGACGCCCGAGGCGCTGGACGCCGCGATCACGCCGAAGACCAAGTGGCTGATGCTCAACTCGCCGTGCAACCCGTCGGGCGCCGCCTACACGGCCGACGAGCTGCGCGCGCTGGGCGAGGTGCTGCTGCGCCATCCGCATGTCTGGATCATGCCCGACGACATGTACGAGAAGATCCTCTACGACGGGTTCGAGTTCGCGACCATCGCCCAGGTGGTGCCCGAGCTCTACGAGCGCACGCTCACCCTCAACGGCATGTCCAAGGCCTACTGCATGACCGGCTGGCGCGTCGGCTATGCCGCGGGCGCGACCGACCTGATCAAGTCGATGAACATGATCGCGTCGCAATCGACGACCTCGACCTCGACCATCTCGCAGTGGGCGGCGCTCGAGGCGCTGCGCGGGCCGCAGGACTTCATCGCCGAGCACAATGTGGTCTTCAAGGAGCGCCGCGACCTGGTGGTCTCGATGCTCAACCAGGCGAACGGCATCACCTGCGCCACGCCCGAGGGCGCGTTCTACGTCTATCCCTCGGCGGCCGGCATGATCGGCAAGAAGACGCCGGACGGCGACGTTCTGTCGAACGACGAGGACGTGGCGCGCTACCTGCTGGAGAGCGAGGGCGTCGCCGTGGTGCATGGCGAGGCGTTCGGCCTGTCGCCCCACTTCCGCATCTCCTACGCGACCGCGACGGACCTTCTGGAAGAGGCCTGCACGCGCATCCAGCGGGCCTGCGCCGCGCTCACCTGAGGCCCGCCCGACCCGGCCGCGCGACCCGGCCGGGCCGGCGGCCCGGGCGTTTCTGACTCGACTCTGCCCCCGCTCCGGTGGAACCATGTTTCCATCGGGTCGGTGCAATGCGGCGCGAGACCGCCAGCCGGCCAGGATCACGGGAGGAGATCATGGCAGAAACGGTTGGTTCCGGGCCCCGGTGCGTGGCCCTCGTCGGCCCCTATCTCAGCGGCAAGACAAGCCTCCTCGAGGCGATGCTGGTGGCGGCCGGCGCGATTTCGCGCAAGGGCAGCGTCGGCGACGGCAACACGGTCGGCGACGGTGCGCCGGTCTCGCGCAAGCGCGGATTCTCCACTGAACTTAACGTCGCCCACTGTTCGTTCATGGACGAATCCTGGGTAATCCTGGATTGCCCGGGCTCGGTCGAGTTCGCACAGGATACGCGCAACGCGCTGATGGTCGCCGACCTGGCGGTCGTGGTGGTGGAGCCGGACGCCGCGAAGGCGACGGCGCTGGCGCCCACGCTGCATTTCATCAACGAACACAACATTCCCCACGTCGTGTTCATCAACTAGATGGACAATCCGAACTCGAGCCTCGAGGAGACGGTCGCGGCGCTGCAGACCGTGTCGAGCCTGCCGCTCGTGCTGCGGCACCTCCCGATCCGAGAGGGGGACGACACGACCGGCTATGTCGATCTGATCAGCCAGCGCGCCTATGCCTACAAGGCGGGTGCACAGTCCGACACGATCGAGGCGCCGGCGAACCTGAACGACGACAGGTACCTGGCGCGCCAGGAACTCCTGGAATCCCTGGCGGATTTCGATGACGAGCTGCTGGAGAAGCTGCTCGAGTACGTCGTGCCCGACCAGAAGGATGTCTATCGCGACCTGACCGAGAACCTGGCGTCGGACAACATCGTGCCGGTCATGATCGGCGCGGCCGAACACCAGTCGGGCGTGTTCCGGCTGTGGAAATCGCTGCGCCACGACACGCCGGGTTCGTCGGCGGCGGCCGAGCGGCTGGGCGTCGCGGGCGGCTCGGGACCGGTCGCCCAGGTCTTCAAGACGTCGCAGGCGCGCACCGGAAAGCTCAGCCATGCACGCGTGTGGTTGGGCGAGGTCAGCGACGGCATGACCCTTGGCGGCGAACGGATCGGCGGCCTGTTCCATATGCTCGGGCAGGAGCAGTCCAAGGCGGCCACGGCCGGTCCGGGCGACGTGGTCGCTTTCGGCCGCATGGACGAGGTGAAGACGGGCGACACGCTCGGCGCGGACGGCCGGGACCGGCCGGCCCTGTGGCCCGAACCGCTGGCGCCCGTCTATGCCGTGACCCTGTCGCCCGAGAAGCGGGACGACGAGGTGAAGATGTCCGCCGCGCTCGCCAAGCTGGTGGAGGAGGATCCGTCCTATGCGGTCGAGCACAACGCCGACACCCACGAGCTGGTGCTGTGGGGGCAGGGGGAAATCCACCTGACCGTCGCGGCGGAGCGCCTGGCCGAGGCCTACAAGGTCGGCGTAACGACCGCGCCGCCGCGCGTGCCCTACAAGGAGACGATCCGCAAGCCGATCGAGCAGCATGCGCGCCACAAGAAGCAGTCGGGCGGGCATGGCCAGTTCGGCGACGTCCACCTGGAGATCAGGCCCATGCCGCGTGGCGGCGGGTTCGAGTTCTCGGACCGGATCGTCGGCGGCTCGGTGCCGAAGCAGTACATCCCCTCGGTCGAGACGGGCGTGCGGAACTACCTGTCCGAAGGTCCGCTCGGCTTCCCGGTGGTTGACGTCTCGGTGTGCCTGTACGACGGCCAGTTCCACTCGGTCGACTCGTCCGACATGGCGTTCCAGACGGCGGCGGCGATGGCCATGCGCGAGGGCATGCCCCAGTGCAGCCCGGTGCTGCTCGAGCCTGTCTGCAAGGTCGATATCGATGTGCCGAGCGAGCACACGAGCAAGGTGAACCAGGTCGTCACGGGGCGGCGTGGCCAGCTCCTCGGCTTCGATGCCAAGGCGGGCTGGAGCGGCTGGGACACGGTGCAGGCGCTGATGCCGCGCACCGAGATGTCGGACCTGATCATCGAGCTGCGCTCGCTGAGCCAGGGTGCGGCCACCTTCCGGTTCGAGTTCGACCATCTGCAGGAACTGACCGGCCGCGAGGCGGACCAGGTGGTCCAGCAGCGCCGGGGCGAGGCCGAGGCCGCCTGACGCCGCCCGCGATTGTCGTTGTGCCCCGGGGGGGCGTGGTACAGGGTGGTCGCCGCCGCGCGTGCGGCGCCATGTGAGGTTCCCCCGTGTCCGTCCGTACCCGTTCTCTTGTCCTGATCGCGCTGTGCGCCGTTGCCACGATGGCGCTGTGGTTCTCGGCCTCCGCCGTGGTACCTGCATTGCGGGCGGATGTCGGCCTGCCGCCGTTGACGGCGTCGCTGTTCACCAGCGCGGTGCAGGCCGGATTCGTCGTCGGCACGCTGGCCAGCGCGCTGCTGAACCTTGCCGACCGGATCGAGCCGCGCCGGTTCTTTATGGCCTCGGCGCTGGTTGCGGCGGGCGCGAACGCCCTGATCCTCGCCTTCGAGCCGGCCTCGCCAGCGGTGATCGCTCTGCGGTTCGTCACCGGCGTGTGTATGGCCGGAATCTATCCCGTCGGCATGAAGCTGGCCGCGACCTGGTCGCGCGGCGACATGGGCCTGATGATCGGAACGCTTGTCGGCGCGCTGGCGCTCGGTTCTGCCAGTCCGCACCTGTTCAACGCGCTGGGCGGCATCGACTGGGTGTTCACGCTGGTCGCGGCGTCCGTGTCGGCCACTGTGGCGGCCTTCGCCATCCTGCTGGTCGAGGTCGGCCCCAACACCGCGCCGTCGCCGCCCTTCCGCATCGGTGCGGCCTTCCGCGCCTGGACCGACCGGGGGCTGCGTCTCGCGAACCTCGGCTATCTCGGCCATATGTGGGAGCTCTACGCCATGTGGGCGTGGATCGGGGTGTTCCTCGATGCGAGCTTCCGCATGGTGATCGGGGAGGGCGCGGGCACGCTCGCCGCGCTCGCCACCTTCGTGGTCATGGGCGCCGGAGCCGTGGGCTGTGTCGGCGGGGGGCTGGTGGCCGACCGCTACGGGCGCACCACGGTGACGATCGCGGCGATGGCCGTGAGCGGCGTCTGCGCCGTGCTGGCCGGCTTCCTGTTCGGCGGCGCGGTGTGGGCCCTGTTTGCGCTTTGCGTCGTCTGGGGCCTCGCCGTGGTCGCCGACTCTCCCCAGTTCTCGGCCAGCACCGCCGAACTGTCGGACAAGGCCTATGTGGGAACCATGCTGACGGTGCAGACGAGCATGGGCTTCCTGCTGACCCTCGTGACAATCCACCTGGTGCCCGTCGTGGTCGATCTGATCGGCTGGCGCTTTGCCTTCGCGATCCTCGCGCCAGGGCCGGTTCTCGGTTGCATCGCCATGTGGCGCCTGCGCCGCAGCCCCTATGCCGCGAACCTGGCCGGTGGGCGGGGGTAGGCCCGAAGAAAACGCAACAACCCCTTGTAACCCGGATTGCCGTCCCTATATTAGAAGTGTTCTAAAGAAAAGGGGCCCACCATGGCACATCCCGCAGACATTCCCGTGAATATCGGCATCGCCGAGGACCAGCGCCGCGAGATCGCGGAGGGGCTGTCGCGGCTGCTCGCCGATACCTACTCGCTCTATCTCAAGACCCACAATTTCCACTGGAACGTGACGGGTCCGATGTTCAACACGCTCCACCTGATGTTCGAGACCCAGTACACCGAGCTCACGACGGCCGTTGATCTGATCGCCGAGCGGATTCGCGCCCTGGGCTTTCCGGCGCCGGGCAGTTACGGCGACTACGCGAAGCTGTCCTCCATCCCCGATGCGGATGGCGTGCCCGCGGCCGAAGACATGATCCGCCAGCTCGCGGAAGGCCAGGAGACGGTCGTGCGCACCGCGCGCGAGGTCTTCCCGGCCGCGGACGCCGCCAACGACGAGTCGACCGCGGATCTGCTGACCCAGCGCATGCAGATCCACGAGAAGAACGCCTGGATGCTGCGCGCCATGCTCGCCTAGGGCCGCCCCGTTTTCGTTGCGGGCCACGCACCGGGACCTATATCTTTCCGCGAAACCCGCTTGCGGGACCGACCCATCCGAACGCGGAGACGATTATGGCCGAACTCGACCAAGAGACCCGGACCGAACTGGAAGCTGCGGCCTTCCGCACCCTCGTCCAGCACCTGCGCGACCATCCCGAGGTGCAGAACATCGACCTGATGAACCTGGCCGACTTCTGCCGCAACTGCCTGTCCAAATGGTACAAGGCCGCGGCCGACGAGAAGGGTCTGGAGATCGACTACGAGGCGGCGCGCGAGCTGATCTACGGCATGCCCTACGCCGAATGGAAGGACAAGCACCAGACCGAGGCGACGCCCGAGCAGCTTGCAAGGATGGCCGAAAAGCAGGGCCATTGACCGACGGCACGCCGTTCGCCGGGCTGCCGGTCGAGATTGCGCCGATCAGCCCCTTTGCGCCTGATGCGGTGTGGTGCCTCGCGCGCTACTTCGACGAACTCGACATACGGTTCGAGGACGGCTTCGATCGCGCCCGGGGCGTGCAGGAAGGTGGCGAGGCCTATCTTCCGCCCGAAGGGGTGTTTCTTGTGGCGGCGGGCCCGTCGGGGCCGGTCGGCTGTGGCGGCGTGACCTACCGCGCGCCCGACTACGCCGAGATCAAGCGCATGTGGGTCGATCCCGCCCTGCGGGGGCAGGGGATCGGTCGCCGGATTCTGGTGGCGCTTGAGGAGCAGGCGCACGACGCCGGGCATGTGCGCGTGCGCCTCGATTCGAACCGTGCCCTGCCCGAGGCCCACGCGATCTACCAGCGCGCCGGCTACCGCGAGATCGGCCGCTACAACGACAATCCCTATGCCCATATCTGGTTCGAAAAGGATCTCGGCTGAACCGTCATGCCGGCTTTGCCTTTCCACAGGACGATGGGGTAAACGCGCGCATGGCCTCCCGTCCGGGCGGCGTCTTACGCATTTCGGAGAAATTACATGTCGGACACCGGGGGAATCGCCGCCGAACGCCTGCGCAGCTTCATCGAGCGGGTCGAGCGGCTCGAAGAAGACCGCGCCAACCTGAATGCGGATATCCGCGAGGTCTATTCCGAGGCCAAGGCCGCCGGTTTCGACGCCAAGACGATGCGGGCCATCGTGCGGCTGCGCAAGCTCGAGCCGGGCGAACGGCAGGAGCAGGAGCACCTGCTCGAGGTCTATCGCAACGCGGTCGGCGTCTGACGGCATGCGCTGGATTCGCGGACAATTCACGCCCAAATAGCCGCCCGGTCGCAATCGGGCGGCGAATCCGTTAGGGTCTGCCCACCAACATCGAGATATCTCGATGGGGAAACAACGCAGGGGGCGTTGGTGCCGGCCCGAACGGGCTAGCGAAAACAAAACAATAATCCAGCGGACGTGGAGTCCGGACCCCGATGGGACCCGCCACAATCGCCTGAGCGCACAACGCGCCGTTTCCCCTTTTCTTGTCTTGTTTGAGATGAACCTGACGCGCGTCGTTCAGGGGCATCGGCGCGTGTGCGAACTGAGCACAAAGGGGGTGCGCATGTCCGCCGACCAATACGAGACCGATTACGAGATCGGTCAGGACAATCTCAAGAAGTGGGGGATGGACGTCCACCATCCCGTGTTCTGGATCGCATCCGTGCTGATCCTGATCTTCGTCATCGGTACGCTGGTGTCGCCCGGACCGGCCAAGGAGGCGTTCGACGGCGCGAAGGGCTGGTCGATCACCAATTTCGACTGGCTGTTCTCCGACAGCGGCAACATCTTCGTGGTGTTCTGCCTGGCACTGATCGTGCTGCCGGTCGGCAATATCCGCATCGGCGGCAACGGCGCGAAGCCGGAATTCTCGCTGATGTCGTGGTTCGCGATGCTGTTCGCGGCCGGCATGGGCATCGGCCTGATGTTCTGGAGCGTCGCGGAGCCGGTCGGCTACTACACCGACTGGTTCGGGACGCCGCTGAACGCGCCGCCCAACACCCCGGAGGGCGCGGGCGCTGCGATGGGCGCGACCATGTATCACTGGGGCCTGCATCCTTGGGCGATCTATGCCGTCGTCGGGCTGTCGCTGGCCTTCTTTGCCTACAACAAGGGTCTGCCGCTGACGATCCGCTCGGGTTTCTACCCGCTGATGGGCGAGCGGTCCTGGGGCTGGTTCGGTCACATCGTCGATACGCTCGCCGTGCTGGCGACGATCTTCGGCCTTGCGACCTCGCTCGGCTTCGGCGCGCAGCAGGCGGCGAGCGGCTTCAAGTTCCTGTTCGGAATCGACGACGGGATCGCCACGCAGATTGCGATCATCATCGGTGTCACCGCGATCGCGCTCTATTCGGTCGTGCGCGGGCTCGAAGGCGGCGTGAAGGTGCTCAGCAACATCAACATGGTCTTCGCGGCCCTGTTGCTGCTGTTCGTCATCATCGTCGGACCGACACTCGCCATCTTTACGGCGATGGGCACGACGGTCGGCAACTACGTCAGCGACATCATTCCTCTGTCGAACTGGATGGGCCGCGAGGACGAGACCTTCTATCACGGCTGGACGATCTTCTACTGGGCGTGGTGGATCTCCTGGTCGCCGTTCGTCGGCATGTTCATCGCACGGATTTCCAAGGGGCGCACGGTGCGCCAGTTCATCGTGGCGGTGCTCCTGGTGCCGACCCTGGTGACCGTGGTCTGGATGTCGGCCTTCGGCGGCACGGCGCTCGACCAGGCGGTCAACGGCGTTGGTGCGCTTGCGGGTGGCATCTCGGAGGTCTCGCTGGCCATGTTCCAGATGCTCGAGAACCTGCCGATCGCCGGCATCACCTCGTTCCTTGCGATCATGCTTGTGCTGGTCTTCTTCATCACCTCGTCCGATTCGGGCTCGCTCGTGATCGACGCGATCACGGCCGGCGGCAAGGTCGATGCGCCGACCGTGCAGCGGATCTTCTGGGCGATCATGGAGGGGATCATCGCCGCGGTGCTGCTGTTCGGCGGCGGCGCCGACGCACTGGGTGCGTTGCAGGCGGCGGCCATCACCGTCGGACTGCCGTTCACCCTCGTGCTGATCGCCATGTGCGTCAGCCTCTACATGGGACTGCGGCACGAATACC
>JAYPUG010000039.1:0-10179 GCA_038133965.1 Rhodospirillaceae bacterium
CCAATAGGGGGCTCGCATGAAGCTGATAATGGCGATCATCAAGCCGTTCAAGCTGGACGAAGTTCGTGAATCCCTGACCGCGCTGGGCGTTCAGGGACTGACCGTCACAGAGGTCAAGGGCTTCGGTCGGCAGAAGGGCCAAACCGAAATCTACAGGGGCGCCGAGTACTCGGTCAGCTTCCTGCCCAAGGTGAAGATCGAGGTCGTCCTCGACGACGGCCAGGTCGACCAGGTCGTCGAGGCCATCGCCAAGGCGGCCCGCACCGGGCGCATCGGCGACGGCAAGATCTTCGTCCTCGATGTCAGCACCGCCGTGCGTATCCGCACCGGTGAAACGGGCGCCGAAGCGCTCTGAGCGCGCAAACGCGATCCGGCAAGCAATAAGGAATTCAACGATGCGAAACATAACGACAATTCTGATGGCCGCGGCGGCCGCCGCCGTCGCCCTCGCGACGCCCGCGCTGGCGCAGGACGCCAAGCTCGACAGCGGCGACACGGCGTGGATGCTGACTTCGACCGCGCTGGTCCTGATGATGACGCTTCCGGGGCTTGCCCTGTTCTATGCGGGCCTCGTGCGGGCGCAGAACGTGCTGTCCGTCCTGATGAACTGTTTCGCGATCGCGGCAACTGTGTCGATCCTCTGGCTCGTCGTTGCATATTCGATCGCTTTCGGAGACGGCAACGCCTGGTGGGGCGGCCTCGGAAAATCGTTCCTGTCCGGCGTCGGGTTCGACTCCGAAGCGGGTACGATCCCCGAGAGCCTGTTCTTCATGTTCCAGATGACCTTCGCAATCATCACGCCGGCTCTGATTGTCGGCGCCTACGTCGAACGCATCCATTTCGCGTTCGTGGTTGCCTTCTCGCTCGTCTGGGTCCTGATCGTCTATGCACCAGTCGTGCACTGGGTCTGGGGCGGCGGTTTCCTCCTCGAGATGGGTCTGATCGATTTCGCCGGCGGCGTGGTCGTCCATGTCACCGCAGGCGTCTCAGCGCTCGTTCTAGCCGTGATGCTCGGTGCGCGGCGCGGGTTCCCGAACGAGGTCCAGCCACCGCACAATCCGGGCATGGTCATGATCGGCGCCTCGATGCTGTGGGTCGGCTGGTTCGGCTTCAACGCCGGTTCGGCACTGGCGGCAGACGGCGCGGCCGGGATGGCGATGACCGTCACGCACATTTCCGCGGCGGCCGGCGTGATCGCCTGGTCGGCGATGGAACTCATGAAGTACCGCAAGGCGAGCCTCGTCGGTGCCGTGACCGGCATGGTCGCGGGCCTGGCGACAATCACGCCCGCCTCGGGCTCTGTCGGCCCGATCGGCGGCCTTGTGCTCGGCCTGGCCGGCGGCGTCATCTGCTTCACCATCACACAGGCCGTGAAGCAGAAATTCCGGATCGACGACTCGCTCGACGTCTTCGCCGTTCACGGCGTCGGTGGCGCCCTCGGTACCCTGCTCGCCGCAATCTTCGTGTCGGTAGCGCTGGGTGGCGCGGGATTCGCAGAGGGTATGGATACCGGCAGCCAGCTCGGTGTGCAGGCGCTCGGGATCGTTATCGTCGCCATCTGGTCAGCCGTACTGACGTTTGTCATCGCCACGGTCCTGAAGATGTTCATCACCTTCCGGGTCGATGAAGAGACCGAAGTCCAGGGTCTTGATCTGACGATGCACGGCGAACGCGGCTACCACAACATGTAGCGGGCATCGCCCACTCCTCCAACCGCGGGGCGGCACGGCGGGAGCCGGGCCGCCCCCCACCCACAGGATCAGCCATGAAATTCATTGTCGCGATCATCAAGCCGCACAAACTCGACGACGTCCGCGTGGCGCTCGCGGGTATCGGTATCGAGGGCATGACTGCAAGTGAGGTCAAGGGTTACGGCCGCCAGAAAGGGCAGACTGAAATTTACCGGGGCGCCGAGTATCAGGTGAGCTTTATTCCCAAGGTAAAGATCGAAGTCGCGGTCGATGACGGCGTCGCCGATTCCGTCGTCGAGGCCATCCGCACGTCCGCGAACACCGAGAAGATCGGCGACGGCAAGATTTTCGTCCTCGACCTCGAGAATGCGGTGCGCGTACGCACAGGCGAAACGGGCAGCGACGCACTCTAGCGTGAAGCCCGACCGGAGGCGGACCTAGAGTTCGCCCAGGCCTGCCTTGTCCTCAATCACCCGGATCGCCGCGGTCAGGTTGTCCTCGGCGTATCCTGCCGCAACCGTGTCTTCGAAGATCTGCAGCATCGCATCGCCGATGGCCATCGGCACGCCGGCCTTCGCGCCGGCGTCGCAGATGAGGCGGGAATCCTTCACCATCTGGGTCGTCGAAAACAGCGGCGAAAAATCGCGCGCCTTCAACGGATCGAGATTGTACTGGATATAGGGAGACGCGGCGGCGCTGACCCCGATGACATCGAGCATCTGCGCCCAGTCGAGCCCACCCTTGCGCCCCAGCGTCAATGCTTCGGCCAGGACGGCCCCCGTGGTCCCGACAAGCAGGTTGACCACCAGCTTCAGATAACGGGCCTGCTCGCTGTCGCCCAGGTAGAACTGGGTCTTTCCCATCTCCGCGAACACCGGCTCACAGCGCTTCGCGGCCGTCTCCGGTCCCGAGACCATGATCGTCAGTGCGCCCCCCTCGGCGAGGGCCGTACTTCCCGACACGGGCGCGCGCAGATAGGCGAGCCCGGCCGCGCCCGCCGCGGCGGCGACCTCCTGCGAGGTCTCTGGCGAGACGGTGCTCATGTCGATGAAGACACTGCCTTTGTCCATGACCTCAAGGACGCCCTCGTCGCCAAGCGCGATATCGAGCAAAACCGCGTCGTTGGGAATCATCGAAACGACGATATCCCCGCCTTCCGCAACGTCCCGGTTCGATTCTCCCGCATGCCCGCCGGCCGCGACCACACCCGCAACATTCTCGGCAACCGGGTCGAATACGCGCACCTCGGCACCGGCGGCCACCAGTCTGCGGCTCATCGGCCCGCCCATCTTGCCCGCACCGATCCAGCCAATGCGCGTTCCCGAAAGGCTCATCCGTATCTCCCTGCCAAATGAAAACCGGCGCCAACCAAAAGGCGGCGCCGGTTCCCGTCATTCCGTGAACTAGGCGCTCATGCTGGCGCGCTGGCTATATGCCGCCTCGGCATCGCGCACGCTGGCATCGTCCTTCATGACGAAGTCGTAAACGCCCTCGTAGAACGTCGAAGAGGCGAAGCCGTATTCTTCGGCCCGGCCCGCATCGTCCACTTCCGTGTAGGGAATAACCAGTGATTCCTTGACGCCGAACACGGCATCGGAATCCAGGTACTGGCTGTCGTCGTTGAACAGTTCCGTCTGGATCGTCTGATACCCGTCCTTGTAGATCAGGTAATGCAGGTGAGCCGGACGCCACGAGTGCCGGCCGGTACCGTTGAGAATCAGGCCAACAGGTCCGTCGGTCGGAACCGGGTTCTCGACCGGCTTGCGCGAACGGAACCAGTAACGCCCGTCGGCACCGGTCCTGAACTTCCCGCGATAGGCATAGTCGTCATAGTCCTTCGGCTGGCCGACCTGCGCCTCGTAGAACATGTTCGGCGATGTCTGCCAGAGATCGAGGATCACGCCCTCGATCGGGTTCCCGTCGGAATCGACGACCTTGCCGTGGATGAACGCGGGCACGCCTTCGTCGTCATCGAGCGAAATATCGAACCCCATCTCGCGGGCCGGTGCGCCTTCCCGGTAGAACGGACCGAGCAGACTCGATTCCGTCGCGCCCGTGCGCACCTTGTCGCCGAGAATCTCGACCAGCGCTGTCATGCCGAGAACATCGCCGAGGAGCACGCCCTCTTCGCGCTTGTCCGTCGAAATGTGTCCGACATTCTGGATGAAGCGTGCGCCATAGAGCAGTTCGTCCGGCGTCAGGTTCACTTCCCGAATGAAATCGTGCGCATGACGGATTAGCGCTTCCATGATTTCGCGCAGGCGCGGATCGGTATCATCGGCGATCTTTTCCAGCACCGCGTCGGTGACATTGGCTTCGGTCAGGTCCCGCATGGGTCTCTCCTTCTTCTGCCGCTCTTCCACGTTATGCGTGCAACGGCATCTCGTTTCGTGGCCATAGAATGCGCCGAAAGGTTACAGGGCGGCAACCGCACACCGCCTGACGGACCGTCAGGGACAGCGTTCTCGGCCCTCAACGAAAACGGCGGCTCGGAAGCCGCCGTTTCTCGCCCGCCCGGGACGCGCCGGGTCAGATGATCTCGCAGACCTCGTCGAAGTCGTAGCGATGCAGGCGCGGTCCCTTGATCCCGTCCATGTGACCATAACCGATATTGACGAGGAAGTTCGCCTTGACGGGCGTGCCGTCGAAGAACTCCTTCGTTGCCGCCTCGACATCGAACCCGCCCATTGCGCCGGCATCGAGACCGACCGCGCGCACGGCCAGGATGAAGTAGGCACCCTGGATCGTTGCCTGCTGGAAGCCGAACTTGTCGGAAAGTGCCTCGTTGTCCTTGAAGCGGTCCACCATCTCGGGGCGGATCGGATAGTTGACCGGAATGTCGCGCCAGAAGGTCGGGTCGTAGCCGAGAACGGCCGTGACCGGTGCGAGCATGGTCTTCTCGCGGTTTGGCTCGTTCAGGACCGGCATCAGCCGCTCCTTCGCTTCCTTCGAACGCAGAAACAGAATGCGCTGCGGCTGCGTGTTCGCGCTGCTCGGGCCGAACTTCACAAGGTTGTAGATCTCGCGCAGCTGATCGTCGGTAACATCCTTGTCCTGCCACCAGTTGTGGTTGCGCGCGACGCGGAAAATCAGATCGAGGGAATTGTCATCCAGTCGGGGATAACGCCCCCGAAGTTCCTCGATTTCCGCGCGGGCCGCGGCGAGTGCTGCGTCTGCTGACATGATGCCTCCGGTGTCTGTGCGGCCGGGACCGGCCAAGCGTTTTCGCGTCTGCGACGTAAATGTGAGGTGGGTGGCGAAAAGTCAATTCGCCCGCCGACCTGCTGGCCGGCAGAGTTCCGGCCACCCGTTGAGCGTGAAAGGCGAATGGCTTATTCAGGCGCAAGACTTTGAACCGGCCTCGCTCAAATCGTGCCGGCGATCGGGAGACAGCCATGCCAGATTCCAGCGGCGCCCTTTCGGGCGTGACCGTTCTCGACCTCACCCGCGTCCTTGCGGGCCCTTACTGCACCCAGCTGCTCGGCGATCTGGGTGCCGACGTGATCAAGATCGAACGGCCCGGTGCAGGCGACGATACCCGCCGCTTCGCGCCGCCGTTCATGACCGGCCCGGACGGCGAGGATACGAGCGAGAGCGCCTACTTCATGAGCGCCAACCGCAACAAGCGTTCGGTCGAGGTGGACCTGACAAGCGACGCCGGCCAGGCGCTGGTCCGCGAGATCGCGCTCAAGGCCGACGTGCTGGTCGAGAACTTCAAAACCGGAAACCTCGCCAAGTACGGCCTCGGCTACGACGATCTGAAGGATGCGAACCCGAAGCTGGTCTATTGCTCGATCACGGGTTTCGGACAGACGGGGCCCTACGCAGCGCGCCCGGGCTACGACTTCCTGATCCAGGGCATGGGCGGCATCATGTCGCTTACGGGCGAGGCCGAGGGCGAGCCGCAGAAGGTCGGCGTTCCCATTGCCGACATCATGTCCGGCATGTTCGCGGCGGTCGCAGTAAATGGTGCGCTTCGGCATGCCGCCGTGACCGGCCAGGGCCAGTACATCGATATCGGCATGCTCGACACCCAGGTCGCCTGGCTGGTGAACCAGGGAATGAATTTCCTGCATTCCGGCGAAGCCGAACGGCTGGGCAACGCGCACCCGAATATCGTGCCCTATCAGGTGTTCGAGACGGCGGACGGGCACATCGTTGTGGCCGTCGGCAACGACAACCAGTTCCGCACCTTCGCCGGCATCATTGGCGAGCCCGACCTGCCCGACAATCCGACATTCGCCACCAACGATGCGCGGGTGCGTAACCGCGCCGAAGTGGTCGGACATATCCAGGCGATCATGAAACAGAAGCCATCTGCCCACTGGCTGGCGGAGCTCGAAGCCAACAAGATCGGCTGCGGTCCCATCAACACCCTCGACCAGGTGTTCGAAGACCCGCACGTCACGGCGCGCGAGATGGTGGTGAATATCCCTCACCCGCTGGCCGGCCCCGAGGGCGCTGCCCTGATCGCGAGCCCGCTCAAGCTGTCGGGAACACCGGTTGAATACCGCTACCACCCGCCGTTGCTCGGCCAGCACACCGACGAGGTCCTCGCCGAGGTCCTGGGCTACGACGACGCGAAGATTTCGGAGCTGCGCGAAGCCGGCGCGATCGGCTGACCCGGCGCGGGAACGTGGCCCTCAGGACTCTCCGGGCACGTCGACACCGGAGTTCGTGAGCCGGGTCGCAATCTGGCGCGCGGTTTCGACGAGCCGCGCCCCGACACGGGTGAGCCGCTCTTCGGTCAAACGCGCACGTGGTCCGGTTACGGAAATCGCGCACGCCGCGCGTCCATGCGGATTGATGACCGGAACGGCGACTGAGCGGATGCCCGGCGAACGCTCCTCGTCGTTGACGGCGTACCCGCGCTTGCGGATCGCTGCGAGCTCGCGCAGCAATTCCGCCACATCGGTGATCGTGCGTCCCGTGTAGGAACTCAGCCGTGTTGATCGGTAACTCGCGCGTATTTCTTCAGGCGTGCGCAGAGACAGGAGTGCCTTTCCCAGGCTCGTCGCGTGGGCATCGAAGTACCCGCCGATCTGGACATCCGAGCGATGTGCGCGGTCCGTTGTGATCCGGTCTGCGACGAAAGCCTGGATTCCTTCGAGGAACCCCAGGTTGACCGTTTCGTCGACTTCATGCGCGAGCGTGACCAGGAGGGGATTCGCGTGATGGGTGATACGCGCAACCATGTTCGCGCGGTGCCCGAACACATGCATGTTGTAACCGACCCAGTACTTCCGGTCCTCGCTCTTGTAGGCATAGCCGAGCCGACACAGCACCTCGAGCAACCGGTGCGCCGTCGCGCGATGTAGCCCTGTCGCGCGCGCAACATCGGAAACGGCGCGTCCTTTGGTGCTGTCGCCCAGATATTCGAGGATCTGGAACCCGCGTTCGAGTGACTGGTTTCGATAGGTGGTCATGGCTTTACAGTCTCGAATGTTGAGACAAAATGGCCCTCAAAACCAGTAAAATCTGGGTTGCGCCGCGGTTGTTGCCCCCCTACCCGGCAACCGACAGTTCGACCGGCTCGCCCGTTTCCGCAGACCGGTCCGCTGCCATCGTCACCTCCATGACGAGCCGCGCCTCGCGCGCCGTCGCAAGCACCGGCTTGTCGAGCGCTACCGCCTCGACGAAGTGCAGTGTCTCATCGACCATGGCCCCTGCGAACACGTGTTCCACCTGCTCACCGGGCATCGAGGACATCGGATAGCGAATTCCGTCGGCCGTCGTGTTGACCCGGATATCGCGATGGGTGTCGTCCACCGTCAGCGCACCGTCCGTGCCGATGATTTCAATCCAGCTCTGCGAGTACTGCGGGTATCCGAGGGGCAGGATCCATCCTGAGCCCGCCGTGATCGTCGTGCCGTCGTCCATCGTCACCATGATCCACTGATGATCGGGCGTGTCGCTGATCTGGTTGAACAGCTTTCCGGACTGCTGTGAATAGACCCTTACCGGCAGGCGCGGCTGGAGACACCACAACAGGAAGTCGATCGAATGGGTACCGCCCATGGCAGCCGGCGACATTTTCGACCGGCCCTTGATCTTGGTCCCGATCTCGCGCGTGATGTTGCGGCTGACCAGGCAGGTCACGGGCTCGCCGATCCGCCCATCCTTGAGCGCCTTGTTGATGAACGCGTACTTCGGATCGAAGCGGCGCGTGTAGCCGACGGCGATCTTGAGCCCGTTCGCCTCGCTCAGGGCAATAGCCTCATCGGCCTCGTTGAACGTCGGCGCGATCGGTTTCTCGACCAGCACATGCTTGCCGGCCTGCAACGCCGCACGGACCATCGGAAAGCGCTGGGACTCCGGCGTCGATGCGAAGATGACGGCGTCGATCGCCGGGTCGTCCACTAGTTCGCGCCAGTCGCTTGTCACCCGCGCTGCACCGGTTTCTTCGGCAATTGCAGCGGCGCGCTCCGGGTCGATTTCGGCGATGTGGAGTTCGTCCACGTGAAAGGTCTGCGCACAGGCGTTGGCCCGAATCCCTCCGACCCAGCCGGCCCCGATCACCGCAACGTTGATACGGTTCATGGCGACGTCCCTAGACCGTGTCGAGGCGGACGGCCTCGCCGGTCTCCGCCGCCTCTTCGATGGCCAGCGTCACCGCGAGGGTACGGCGGGCCTCGTCGTGCCTGGTGTGCGGCACTTCACGCCCCGTCATCAGATGGTCCAGCCATGAACGCGTTTCGCTGGCGACTGCCCCCCAATAGTCGCCGACAGCGAAATCGGCCGCCGAGGTGGTCTGCATGAACATCATGTTGATGTTGTGGTCGGGCACGTAGGAGTGCGGCGCGCCCTTGTCGGTATAGAGCAGGCTGTCCTTGTTGTCGGCGTCGAGCAGGATCACCCCGTCCTCACCGATGATCTCGAAGCGCGCCGACTGGCCGACCGTCGGATAGGTCGCGGGCAGCACGTAGCTGATCCCCAGGTTCACCACCGCGCCGTTATCGAAGGTGATGATGCACCAGGTCACATCGGACGCCTTGTGCCCCAGTTCCTTGAAGACCTTGTGCTGGCTGCGCGCGACCACCTCGACGGGGCGGATGCCCTCGAGGAACCAGCAAGCCATATCGACGTAGTAGGTCAGAACATCATTGACCGGTGTGGCATCGGGTGCGCGCTTGAGGATCTCAAGCAATTGCGCACGTGCGTTATAGACACGCGACTGGATCCCGAGAATCTCACCCAGACGGCCTTGCAGAACCTGCTCCTTGGCCAGCATCCAGCGCCGGTCGTGGCGGCGCGAATAACCGATGCGCAACTCCGTGCCTGTCCGCTCCGCGGCTTCGATGATTGCATCGGCATCCTCGAGCGAGAACGAGATCGGCTTCTCGACGAAGGTCGGCTTTCCCGCTTCGAGCGCCTGGATCACGGCTTCGCGATGGTCGTGTTCGGGTGTGGAGACAAAGACGGCGCCAACCCGCTCGTCGTTGATGGCGGCCAGATTTTCGGTGGTGACAAGGTCGGCGCCGACACGCTGCGCCAGGATGTCCGCCGCTTGCTGCGAGCGATCCGAAAGGGCAAGGAAGTTCACGCCGGGATGGTTCGCGGACATGCCCGCGCGCAGACCGCCGATGCGGCCACACCCGATCACCGCGATGCCAAGCTCGTTTCCGGCCATGCTCTCCTCCTCGCGGCGACGTTCGCACTGCGCGCCGCCCCGGGTCAACGCGAGCAAACGCTCGCATCCCCAACGAAAAAGGCCGCCCCGGTCGCCCGGGACGGCCCAATCCGATACTTGCGCCGTACGGCCTATTCAGCCGCCATCGGCACCGGCTTGAACTCGGGTGTCTCGAGTTCCGGAAGAACCCGGTCCATGAAGAGGCGGAGCTCCTCCATCATGTCGTCCTTCGGCTGCTGGGCCCAGTGCCAGATGAGCGTGATGTACTCGCACGGCACCTGATCGTAGATGTGCTGCCAGGCCTTGATGGAGTCATCAACCGTGCCGCCGATGAAGATGTCGGAATCCTTCATGCCCTGGATCAGTTCGTCCTCGTTTCCGCGCGGGAACTGCGGGAAGAACGGGCCATAGAAGTTCTTGTAGATGTCGAGGTCATAGTCCCGCAGCTTGCGGTCGAAATCCTCGGGTGTCTTGGTGATATGCGGCCAGCGCACGATGTTTTGGTTCTGGCCGAGCTCGATCGGGTATCCGCTCTCGTTCGCGACCTTCGTGTAGTAGTGCGACAGCTCCACAACACCCTTGGTCGGCATGAAGTAGGTCGGGATGAAGTTGTTGCGGGCGCAAAAGTCGATCGAGGCCTGGCTCTTGGACGCCGCCACGAAGACCGGCGGATGCGGCTTCTGGTATGGCTTCGGCACGACGCAGACCCGCTGGACCGAGCCGTCGGGGCCGATTTCACCCTCGGCACCGGCGTCGCGCGCGATCTCCCACGCCGGATAGCCCTCGACGCCCGTCTCGAACGGATACGGCGCCTCGTAGAACTCGCCCCTCGCGCGGACCGTTTCCTGGGTCCAGGCG
>JAYPUG010000039.1:10189-10620 GCA_038133965.1 Rhodospirillaceae bacterium
TCGATCACCATCTTCACCCGTTCCTCGAAGATTTCGCGGTTGCGCTCGTCGGCGGCGCTGCCGTCGGACACGGTGGCAGGCGATTCCGACCACTGGCCCATGACGTTCGCCCAGCGCGACTGGTAGCCGCGCGCGAAGCCGACGAAGTACTTGCCCTTGGTCAGGTGGTCGATGATGGCGGTCTCTTCCGCGACACGCAGCGGGTCATGGGTCGCCATCACATAGCCGAGCGCGCCGATATGGGCGTTCTCTACCATGCTCGCCCAGTAGGCGTTCAGGACACCCGGGTTCGGGCCCACTTCGTAGCCTTCCGAATGGAAGTGATGCTCGATCGTGCCGATGCCCCACACACCCATCTGGTCCGCTTCCTTCACGATGTCGGTCCATTCGTGAACGATGCGGTGATACATCTCGTTGTCGTTGCCGAGCGG